>JABEVL010000291.1 GCA_013043995.1 Spirochaetales bacterium
ATGCAGAGGCTCTAATGAAATTCAGTGATCCGGGCTATTCGTGGGTTTTAGAAGGAAACCGCTACCTGACGGCGACTCCCTCGACGGTTTTACGCGCCTTGAACGCCGGACTCGTCCATCCTGACCTCTTTGTCTTCCGCATGGGGAACGTGAAGCCCCTTTTAGAAGAACCTTACGACCTCAGGGAAATTGAGCGGATTTTAGCCAAACCCGTCCTTGAACAAAAAACCGCGCTGCTTCTTGTGGAAATCTTTCAAAAGCTGGTCCACTCCCCGGACGCTGAAACTGCGCTATTTGCCGCTGAAAGCTGGAACCTCCTTGAAAATCGTTACACCAAGAAAATCCAGAATCTGCAAAAACTTCTCATAACGGTCGAGTCCGAGGCCGACAAGCCCCTTCTTTTACGCAGGACGGCTCGAACGTTCTTTCAGCTAGGCCGGCTTCAGGTGGGCCGCCCGGAAATACGCCAATTCTATTTCAATGAAGCCCTCCAACTTCTTAAAACCTCCTGGAAAATGATGAAACCCCGGCTTGCCGACGCCCAGTTGATGGTTCAGCTCTTGATCGAAACCGGTCATATTTCGGCGGCAGTCCGGGTCGTTCGTTCCAACCTTCGGGCTGGACGCAGCGACCCTAAACTTTTGGTCGCATGGGCGGACCTTGAGTTTCGCCGGGGAAATTTGAACCGGGTGTTCCGAATTGTCAGGCTCTTGCGCCGCCAAAAGGACCTCCCGAAAGGGACGCGCCGTTTGATCCGTCACTGGAGGTCCTTTTCGTGAAGACCTCACTGCGCGTTTGTTTAATTTCGGAAGGCTCCTATCCCTTTATCACCGGCGGGGTGAGTGCTTGGATTCAGGATCTCCTCGTCGGATTACCTGAAATTCAGTTCGTTCTCTTCACGATCTCCCCCACGGCCAACCAACCCTTGCGTTATACCCTCCCACCCAACGTCCTCGACCACAAGGATTTTGTCCTTACAGAACCTCAGGTCCAGGAAGAAGCCGCCGACGTAGATTCCCAGAAGTTGTTGAGCAAGATCCTTGCGGCTCACAGGAGTCAGGAAAGTTCAGCACGTCCCTGGATGGAATTCTTGAGCCTCATTCCCGAGGGACAAAGCTTTGAAAGCTCCCTGACTCATCAGTCCTCCAGCTGGGCCTTTCTTGAAGACGAAAATAAAGCGAAGAACCCCATTTACCCCTTTGCGGACTACTTTTGGGCCTGGAAAGGGACCCATGGAATGATCTTTTCTGTCCTTTCGGCCCAGCTTCCGCAGGCAGATATCTACCACTCGGTTTCGACGGGCTTTGCCGGACTCGTCGCGTTGGCGGCCAAGGTGCGTCGGAAAAAACCCTTTCTTTTGACTGAACACGGCCTCTACCACAAAGAACGCGAAATGGAAATTCGGAAGGCAAACTTTGTCCAGGGGTACCAGCGCGACATGTGGATCAAGATCTACGGCAAAATCAGCGAGCTGTGTTACCGGGGGGCCGATCTTGCCACCTCGCTTTTTGAAGAAAACAGGCGTCACCAGCTTTCGATGGGAGTTGCCCCGGAACGCGCCGTCGTTGTGCCCAACGGAATCGACCTGGAACGCTTCTCGGGGGTGGTCCGTCAAAAGCGCGAGGGTTTTCATGTCGGCCTTGTGGGAAGGATCGTTCCGATCAAGGACGTGAAAACCTTTCTGGTCACCTGCAAGATCCTTTCGGAACAGTACCCGGACGCCCACTTTTGGGCGATCGGACCTACCGACGAAGATGAACCCTACTACCAGGAGTGTGTCAGACTTTCGGATAGCCTGGGTCTTGTCGGCAAACTTGAGTTTACTGGACGCCAGAACGTCCTCGACTACTACGCTTTCCTAGACGTTATGCTTTTGACCAGCGTGCGCGAAGCTCAGCCCCTGGTGATCCTTGAAGCCTGGTGTGCTGGCGTGCCCGTCGTTTCGACCCGAGTGGGCAACGTGGCAGAAATGCTCGACTACGACGACCGTTTTCTTGCCGCCTCCAAGGACGCCGCTGGCCTAGCACAAGGGGTTGTATGGATCCGTGAGCATCCTGAGGAATCCGCACAAATTCTTGAAGCTTTCCGCCATAAAACCTTCAATTTCTACGACAAGCGTCTGGTTCTTGAAAATTTTAGAAAGCTTTACGATCGTGTACAAAAGGAACCCCTGTGGCAGGAATAGGCTTTGAACTCAAAAAGATCGTGCGCCGCCGAGAACTCAGCTCGACCATGGGGGCGATGCTGGGCGGCCTTTTTGTCGTTGCCGGCCCTTGGCTTTTGACCATCATAACCTTGGTGATCTTACGCCGTTGGGAAACGGGCGTCAGCTCCTCTGAAACACTCTTTTTTCAGTCCGCACTCGTTTATTCATACGGCGCCTCGCTGGTTCTTTTTGCTCCACTGCATTACTTTTTTTCACGCTTGGCTTCCGACCTGATCTGGGAAAAACGGACGCCTGAGGCTTTTTGGTACCTGAACGTTTTTATTGTTCTGGTCGGACTGGGGAGTTTTCTTTTTTCTTGGATCCTTGTGGGCCTGATCCCTCTTCCCGTCCAGGATCCTCAGCTCTTTCGATTGTCCTGGGCACTTTTTTTCGCTTTTTTGAATGGCGTGTGGCTTTTGATGCTTTTTGTCTCAACGCTGAAGTGGTTCACAAAAATCCTTGTTGTTTTTGCCCTGGGAATGGCCGTAGGGACCGCAGGGGCCGGCCTGTCACCCGTTTCTTGGGGCTCGGCGGGGTGGCTTTTGTCCTTGGCGGTGGGACAACTTGGGGTTGCGGCCGGCCTTTGGGGCCTGTGCCGGCAGGCCTTTCATTCGCAACGGCCCACCAATAGACGAACAACCCTGAGAAAAGTCGCCAAAAGTAATTCGCCCCTCATTTGGGGCGGCGTGGCCTACGTTTTGGCTCCCTGGTTTGACAAAGCCTGGTTCTGGTGGACCCGGGGCTCTGGGGGCCTTTTACCCCAGTTTCCCCCCTACGACACGACCGCATACTGGGCCAACCTGGCCGTGATTCCCGCCTGGGTCTACTTTGTTATTTTTGCCGAAACCGACTTTGCCGAGGTCACCCACCAGTTTCTCTTTGCGCTGTCTCGACAAACCCTCGACCAAATCCAGAATCTGCAAGTGCGGTTGGCGCTGACTTTTAAAAAACAATGGGGTAATTCTGCCCTTGTCATTTTGGTGTCTTTGCTGCTGGAGCATCTCGTGCTTGAAAAATCGGTTTCAGATCCCGGTATCTACCTTGCGGCCCTGGCCGGGGCGGGGTTTCAGGCTCTTTTAGGCATCGGAGTTTCGTTTGCCTACTACATTGAGCAGTACAGCACCGCCTTGAAAGCCTCGGCCGTTTTTCTTTTGAGCACCGTCGTTCTGGATCTGTTTCTTCCTCCTGGTGCGGGCTACGCCCTGGCGGGTTTTCTGGGTTGCCTGACCCTGGCCGTTCTTCTGAGCCGAAAAGCCCGTTCCCTCACGCGCCAGATCTTCTTGAAGTATTCCTGAGCTTTCGAAAGGAGGGCTCAAGCCTTTTCAGCTCACCGCTACCAATCAATCGGGGTTTTGGCGTGACTTTCCAGGTAGGCATTGGCTCGGCTAAAAGGCTTAGAGCCAAAAAAACCGCGGTAAGCCGACAGGGGGGAAGGATGGGGGCTTTTCAGGACGAGGTGTTTTTTTTCGTCTAAAAAGGCCCCCTTTCTTTGCGCGTAAGCCCCCCAAAGCATAAAAACGAGGTTTTCTTTCTCTTGACCGAGGATCGCCAAGACCCGATCCGTAAACTCTTCCCATCCCCGTCCAGCGTGACTCGTTGGAGCCCCGGCCCGGACCGTCAAGGTCGAGTTCAGCAAAAGAACACCCTGTCGTGCCCAAGATTCCAACGTTTGATCCGTCGTGGGTTCACGGCCCAAGTCCTGGCGAATTTCCTGAAAAATATTGACCAAAGAAGGCGGAAAATCGACTCCGGTTCCAACAGAAAAACACAAGCCATTCGCCTGCCCCGGACCATGGTAGGGATCCTGCCCCAAGATGACGACCTTGACGGCTGGAAAGGGGCACAGGTCAAAAGCCCTGAAAATGTCCCTTCCTGGTGGGTAGACGGTGACTTTTTTGTACTCCGCTTTCACAAAATCGGTCAGAGCGGCAAAAAAGGAACTTTCAAACTCGGCTCGTAACTTGGTTTTCCAACTTTCTTCAATCCGAACATCCATGTGCCCAGCTTACGTAGACTCGGAAAAAAACGCAAGTTCGGGTAGACTTTGAAAATGATTCAACTCATTGCCCTCGACCTGGACGACACGCTCCTGAAAACCGACCTGACAATTTCGGAACGCAACCTTCAAGCGATCAAAAAAGCCGAGGAGCGCGGAATCTTGGTTGTTTTGGCCTCGGGCCGGACGATTCGATCGATGCAACGCTACGTCAGCGTGCTCGGTCTGGACTCAAAACCTGGTTACATCATTTCAGACAACGGCTCTACTCTTTCCAGCACGCTTCCCGCCGAGATCCTTGTTTCTCACGTCCTGGAGAGTTCCCTTATGGGGCGTCTTTTTGAAGCCTTTGAAAAGTTCGACCTTCCCGTGCAGGTCTATCACCAGGGTAAAATTCTCGTCACCAAAGAAAATCCCCACACCCACATCGACGAAAAGCTTTCGGGTTACCAAAGACTCGTCAATCCCCGGTTAAAGCACGAAATTCCTTTTCTACCCAGTAAACTCGTTATCCCTGGCGATCCTGAAATATTACCAGGCGTACTTTTAAAAGTTCGGGAGCAGTTCGGCCATCAAATCAACGCATTCATTTCCAAACCCTATTTTCTGGAGGTTTTACCCGCCGGGGCCGACAAAGGAAGCGCCTTGCAAGCCATCTGCGAGCGGACAGGAATACCTTCTGAAAACGTCCTGGCGTTTGGCGACGCCGCCAACGACCTCGGGATGATCCGCTGGGCGGGCTGGGGTGTCGCCATGGCCAACGCCATCCCCGAGCTCAAGCTAATTGCCCGGCTCGTGACGCGCAACAACAATGAAAACGACGGGGTTGCCGAAATCCTTGAACAGTACGTCCTCTCATCGCAACCAATCCGGGAATAAGCAACGTAAGCCTTGATCTCAGCCTATTTCGTGTTTAGGATGTTTCAAAAGCCTCGATAGCCATGTCAAACCAGAAGATTGATCCTGCGCAGGGGAGCCTGCAACTTGTTTTAGCCCTAACGCTTGGGGCGCGAAATATTTTTGATTCGACCTGGCGTCAATTGGAGTGTTCGTGAGCCGGACCCTTTCGTACCTCGACGAGCTGGAAGCCGAAAGTATTTTCTTGATCCGCCAAGCGGTTGCCCAGTCCGAGAATCCTGTGCTGCTGTATTCGATTGGTAAAGACTCGACGGTGATGCTGGAACTCGCCTTGAGGGCTTTTGCGCCGATGCCCCTTCCCTTTCCTCTCCTGCACATTGACACCACCTGGAAGTTTCGGGAAATGATCGAGTTTCGCGATCAAACGGCAAAACGCCTGGGGCTCAACCTGATCGTCCACACCAACCAGGAAGGTCTTCACGCTGGGGTGAGTCCTTTTAGTTCAGGCAGCGCGCGCTACACCGACATCATGAAAACCGATGCCTTGAAGCAGGCACTGAGCGCTGGCCGTTTCGACCTGGCCTTTGGAGGAGCGCGCCGCGACGAAGAAAAAAGCCGCGCCAAGGAACGAATTTTTTCATTCAGGGACGCCCATCACCGTTGGGACCCCCGAAACCAGCGTCCCGAATTGTGGAACCTGTTTAATACAAAAAAGCGCGTGGGCGAGAGCATTCGGGTCTTTCCATTGTCGAATTGGACCGAGTTGGACGTCTGGCGGTACATCCAGAGGGAAGATCTGGCCGTGGTCCCGCTTTATTTTGCCCAAGAGCGCCCCGTGGTGGAGCGGAATGGGCAGCTTTTTATGGTCGACGACGAACGCTTTCCGTTAAACCCTGGCGAAAGACCCGAGTTCCGCAAAATCCGTTTCAGGACCTTGGGCTGCTACCCCTTGAGCGCCGGGGTACCTTCTGAAGCT
Source organism: Spirochaetales bacterium (assembly GCA_013043995.1). Classification (GTDB taxonomy): domain Bacteria; phylum Spirochaetota; class Spirochaetia; order JABEVK01; family JABEVK01; genus JABEVK01. The sequence continues at coordinate 6,037 of JABEVL010000291.1, forward strand.
CAAACGATCGAAGACATCCTTCAAGAGATGGAAACTACGCGCACCTCGGAAAGGGTCGGCCGGGTGATTGATTTTGATCAGGGTGCCAGCATGGAGCGAAAAAAACAGGAAGGCTACTTTTGAACGGTGAAGAAAAAACCGTGCTGCGTTTTTTGACGTGTGGAAGCGTCGACGACGGCAAATCAACCTTGATCGGTCACCTCCTGGCGAAGACGGGCAACCTCTACGACGACCAGATCGCCAACTTGGAAAAGGAAAGCAGTCAGCTGGGGAACGCCGGCGGCCAGGTCGATTATTCCTTGCTTTTAGACGGTCTGGAGGCAGAACGCCATCAAGGGATCACGATCGACGTGGCCTACCGCTACTTTGAAACTCCCAAACGTAAATTCATCGTAGCCGATACGCCGGGGCACGAACAGTACACGCGTAATATGGCGACGGGAGCATCGCTTGCCCAGGCCGCGTTGATTCTGGTCGACGCGACGCGGGGCGTTTTGCCTCAGACGCGCCGTCACGCCCTGATCTGCAGCCAAATGGGTATTCCGCACCTCGCCTTCGTTGTCAACAAAATGGACTTAGCCGGATGGAACCAACAGAGGTTTGATGCCGTGCGCGAAGCCTGCTTACTGGTCGGTCAAAGTCTTCTTTCGGCAGGATTTAACCCCGGAGAAATCACGGTTCTTCCTGTGAGTGCCCTGCTCGGCGACCAGCTGACGACCCACTCTGACAATCTGGCCTGGTTCCAGGGGCCCTCGGTACTTGAATGGTTGGAAACGCGCGATACAACTCCTCCGGAGCTGCCCTTACGCTTGGCCGTACAAGGCGTCCTCAAGCTGGCTGAGCGTCGATATACAGGCCGGATCCTTGGGGGGAGCGTCGCCCAGGGGGACCGTGTGGAACTTTTTCCTTCAGGAAAAACCGTGACGGTCAAAGCTCTTTATGGGCCCAAGAAGGAACTTTCCAAGGCCGAAGAAGGGGCCTCGGTCGCGCTTGTTTTTGACGAAAATCTTGACGTTGAACGCGGCGACGGGGTTTTTGCCCCCGGCGCGGTTCCTCCGCCCAACGAACTCTTCAAGGTGCGCATCGTCTGGATGCAAAACGAGCCCTTGATCGCAGGAAGAAGCTTTGACTTTCAAAGCATCTACGGTCCTGCGCTCGTTGAGGTCATCCGCCTAGATGGACGCTTTGAGCTCGGGAGTTATCAGAAAAATTCGGCGCAACAGCTGGGTTTAAACGAGGTTGGAGAGGCCGTCGTTCTGATATCCCGCCCCCTACCTCTTGAACCTTACGGGCATTTTAAAGAAGGCGGTTCGTTTCTTTTTATTGACAGGAAAACCAATGCGACGGCCGGTTGCGGGATGGTGCTTCACCCGATGCGCCGTTCGCAAAACGTCGTTTGGCAGGAGCATGCGATCGACAAGCCGCTCAGGGCAGAGCTTTTGCATCAGAAACCGTTGGTGGTCTGGCTGACGGGACTGTCGGGGTCGGGTAAATCTACCCTTGCCGATCTTGTTGAAAGGAGCTTGTACAACCAAGGGTACAAAACGATGCTCTTGGACGGCGACAACCTTCGCCATGGTTTGAACAAGGACCTGGGTTTTACAGAACGGGACCGTGTTGAAAACATCCGCCGAAGCGCCGAAGCCGCAAAACTTTTGACGGATGCCGGTTTGGTCGTTCTGGTGTGCCTGATTTCGCCTTACCGGGAAGATCGAAAGATGGCAAGAGTTTTGTTCGAGCAAGGGGAGTTTGTCGAGGTTTGGGTGGACACGCCTTTGGAAGAGTGCGAACGGCGCGACCCGAAGGGACTTTATAAAAAGGCCCGTGCCGGGCTTTTGCCCAACTTTACAGGAATCAACTCGCCTTACGAAAAGCCTGAAGAACCTGAGATTCACCTCAAGACATCGGGCAAAACTCCTGAAGAACTGGCGAACGAGATCCTAGAATACTTGAAAGGTCGGCTTTGACCCGCCTGTTGTTTCCCGTCGATCATACGATGACGTTGGGAGCGGGACGGATTCAAAGAACTCAAGTTGCCAGAAAGGATCTTTACAGGACTGGACTGAAAAGCTATTTTCCTCAAGAACGTTTGGGAAACCAGAGATTTCTGAAAGAACACCGATTTGGACGGCTTTGGAAGAACCTCGGAGCGGGACCACCTGGTTGCCTGTCCGCGCTTGGGTGTGCAGCCGGTTTTCAGAATCGCCTTAATGTCCAGGAGAAGACAAAATGAAAGGTATAATTCTAGCTGGCGGAAGCGGCACACGGCTGTACCCGGCCACTCAGGTTGTCTGTAAGCAGCTATTGCCGGTTTATGACAAACCAATGATCTATTACCCCCTCTCTACACTGATGCTGGCGGGGATCAGAGAAATTCTCATTATTTCAACGCCTTCGGACACCCCGCGTTTTGAAGAACTTTTAGGCGACGGACGCGAACTGGGCCTGAGTCTGAAATACAAGGTGCAGGATTCTCCGAACGGGTTGGCCCAAGCCTTTGTTCTGGGAAAGGAATTTGTGGGTTCGGATTCGGTGTGTCTGGTTTTGGGCGACAATATTTTTTATGGTCCGCACCTGACAGGAATGCTCCAAAATGCGGCTCGCCAAACTTCAGGGGCGACAGTTTTTGGGTACTATGTGCGTGACCCTGAACGTTACGGAGTTGTCGAGTTCGACTCCCAGGGCAAGGCCCTGTCAATTGAAGAAAAGCCGGAACACCCTAAATCGAATTATGCCGTGGTGGGTCTTTATTTTTACGACAACGAGGTTTTAGACATCGCTGCAGGCCTCAAGCCTTCGGCACGGGGCGAATACGAAATCACCGACGTCAACAAAACCTATCTGGAACGGGGGGCCCTCAAGGTTGAGACGATGAGCCGGGGCTACGCCTGGCTGGACACGGGGACTCATGAAAGCCTGGTGGACGCCACCAACTTTGTCAAAGCCATTGAAGACCGGCAAGGCCTTAAGATCGCCTGTTTGGAAGAAGTGGCCTTCCGGATGGGCTACATTGACCACGGGCAGCTTGAGGTCTTGGCCAATAGAATGGCCAAGTCGTCGTATGGAATTTATTTGAAAAGGTTGCTGTCAGAAACGGTTTGAGTACCTTGAAGAGGAGTTGCGAACATGCCTTTTAGTTTTACACCAGGGCCCCTCGCCGGGTTGGTGCTTGTGACACCTCGCCGATTCCTTGATCCGCGGGGATGGTTCCAGGAAACCTACAAACGTTCTGAATTTGTTGACCATGGGATACCAGAGACCTTTGTGCAGGATAATCTTTCTTACTCGTCGAAGGGCACCCTGCGGGGTTTGCACTTTCAGAAAGGAAACAGCGCCCAGGGCAAACTCGTTTCAGTTTTGGCCGGTGCCGTTTGGGACGTTGCGGTTGACCTTCGAGTCGGTTCGCCCACACGGGGGAAGTGGTATGGGGTAGAATTACGGGCCGAAGAAGCGCAACTGTTTTACATACCGCCGGGTTTTGCCCATGGTTTTGTCGCTTTGACCGACGGAACCCTGTTTAGTTACAAGTGCACCGCCGAGTACGACAAGCCGAGCGAGGCCGGATTGCTGTGGAACGATCCTGAGCTGAACATCGCCTGGCCGCTCACGGACGTCCAGGTTTCTGAAAAAGACGCTCTCTTGCCGACCTGGGCGGAGTTCACGAAATGACGGATTCTGAAGGAAGCGAGGGGAAAGAGCATTTTGGAATGTGGCAGGGCTTGGACTCTGCCAGGACTCCGCCGTGCCCCGCGCCCTCTTTTCCAGCTGAGTGCTGGCTAGCTTCTTAGGCGTCAACCAACGAGGCACATTCACGGTACAGACGGTCGTCTGACAAGCGTTTCTGAAAACCCTGCGCCCAGGTCAAGAGCCGTGTCTCCGACAGTCCCAAGTAGTTCATGTAGCTTGAAATGGCCTGCAAGGGTATGGGTTTCTCTTTATAAATGTCGATGTTTGAACACAGGTAATCAGCAACTGAAACCAGGACGACGACGGTCTTATGGGAACTGACGATGTTTTCAAAACCGTGTTCACCGGCAACGTCGCAGTAAATGTCGGGAAAACTCCAATTTTTTAAAACCGTGGCGCCGATGGTTTTATGGGTGATGCCAAAGAATGAGGCTTCGAGCTCGCTGATTCTTTTATCGTTGCGGCTCGCGTCTTGAAGGAGTTTTTCGTAGTCGGAGGGCTTGGCCATGTAGAGGGCGACCTGACCGATGTTGTGCAGAAGGGCCGCGGTGAACGCCGTTTCAGCAAGGGCACTCTTGCCGTTCCAGATTGTCAGGTCCTTGGCGTAGAAGGCCGTGATCAGCGAGTGCTTCCAGAAGAACTTGAAGAAGGAGGCCTGACGGGTTTTGTTGAACAGCGACGCCCCAGTGACAAGGATCACCAAGCTGCGGATGGTGTTAAAACCCAAGAGTGTGATGGCGGTAGAAAGTTGACTGACGGTTTTTTGGCGGGCGTAAAGGGCCGAGTTGGCGATCCTCAGGATCTTTGAAGTCAGCCCTGCGTCGACAGATACGGCGTCCTCGAGCTGCTGAAACGAAAGACCCCGGGAGTCCTCGGCCATTTGGAGAACCTTGGCCGCGACACTGGGCATAACGGGCATGGCGTTGAGGTAGGCGGCGAAGTCTTTGCTGTTCAGTTCCACCCCGCACTCCTAGTTGAAGGGATTCAACGTCCTGTTGCGCTCTAAGGACGTACGCGTTTTCGGTCTCGGGGGAAGGGACTCGCCTCTTTGACGTTGGCAAGACCGAGGATTTTTTGCGTCAGGCGCTCAACACCGATGGCGAACCCCCCGTGCGGAGGACAGCCAAACTCAAAGATGGAAGCGTAGTCGCTCATTCCTTCTCTTGTTAAACCGAATTTGGGTAGGGCGTCGAGGAACATGGAAAGCTCGTGGATGCGCCGGCCTCCTGAGGTAATTTCAAGTCCCCTGAAAATCAGGTCAAAGCTCATCGTTCTCAGACCGTCGGCGCTGGGGTAAGTGTAAAAGGGACGTTTTTTCCTGGGCCAGCCGTTCAAGAAGACAGCGTCGACCCCGTGTTCCCTCTGGGCCCAGTCGCACAGGGCTCGTTCGCCTTCGGGGGTAATCTCAAAAACCTTCTTTCCAGTTTCTTTGAAAATGAGTTCTTTGGCCTCTTCGTGGTCGACAACAGGTGCCCTCTCCATGGCACCGGGGGCCGGAACCGTGGCACCCCAAGCGTCGAGTTCGGCCTGGTTGTGTTCGGCGATTTGTGCAAAGACATAGTTCAAAAGACCGCGCTCGAAGTCCATCAGGTCGGCTTCGCTTTGAATGAACGCCATTTCCACGTCAAACGAGACGTACTCGTTCAGGTGACGCGGCGTGTCGTGTTTTTCGGCCCGATAAGCGTGAGAGATTTCAAAAACACGCTCCAAGCCCGACGACACCATCACTTCTTTGTAGAACTGGGGGGACTGGGCCAAAAAGACCTTATTTTCAAAGTAGTCGACAGAAAAAAGGTTGGTGCCCCCTTCGGTCCCCGTGCTGATGAGCTTGGAAGTCTTGATTTCAAAAAACTGCTGACTGTGCATGTAGGCGGAAAGGTAGTGCAGGATCGCCGATTGAAGCTGGAAAATCGCGCGGATTTTAGGAAAACGCAGGGAAAGAATGCGGTTGTCCAGCAGGGCGTCCAGGGGGTACTTTTCGGGGTCCTGATGGATGTTGATGGGGATTTCAGGGGCGGCAGGAGAAAGGAGCGTGACGCTCGACGGGGTGATTTCGGCTCCCCCGGGAGCCTTGTCGTTGGAGCTGACCCGTCCGATAACACGCAGGACGGATTCGTGCGAAAATTCGGGTTTTTCGTGAAAAACGAGTTGGACAAAGCCGGAACGGTCACGGAGGATGACAAAGTTGACCTGCCCGAGTTCCCTGATTCGATGAACCCAGCCGGCGATCTCAATTTCTTGGTTCAGGTGCTTAGGCACATCGTGAGCTAATACGCGCAAATCCGCTACCCCCGTTACAAAATCTCGAGTTGTGTTTTACCCGCTTCGATTCAAAAAGGCAAGGGGAAGCCGTTCTGGGACGGTTTTAACTCAATTTTTTTGACAAAAGTTGGTTGACCAGGGTCGGTGTCGCCCTGCCGCCTGTGGCCTGCATGACCTGGCCGACCAAAAAGCCTTTTTGACGTTGGTCTCCGGCTCGAACCGCGGCGACGACCGCTGCCTGCTCGGCAAAGACCCTGTCGACGATCGGCTCCAGCTGAGACTCGCTGGTGATAGCCTCCCAGCCTTTTTCCCTGATGATCTCTTCGGGGTCCTTG
>JABEVL010000292.1 GCA_013043995.1 Spirochaetales bacterium
CGAAGAAAGAAACGCTCCCGGCACAGTTGGCTGAAGTGGCAGCTATCGGCCATACTCAAGGCGGGGTGAGCAGAAGATCCCCAGGGGGTTGGGATTGAAGGGTGTCGCCGCTCTTAGACTCAAAAAATTCAGGACGCTCCAAAAGCGCTTTGTGGCCGAGGGCTTGACCCTTGTCAGTGAACTATTGGACTCTCGGTTAAAGGTCGTCGAACTCTACGGCACCCAGGAGTTTTACAGGGATTGTCCCTTCGCAAGCCGCGTGCCCGTCAGCGCCTGCCACGTCGTGGCAGAAAGCCAGCTGCGGAAAATCTCCTCGCTCAGCGAGCCCAACGAGGTGCTGGCGGTTTGCGAGATTCCTAGTGACCCTTTCGACCCCAGCCTGGGGAAAGAGGAGCTTTGCCTCGTTCTGGACGACATCCGCGACCCCGGCAACCTGGGAACCCTGATCCGGGCGGCCGACTGGTTCGGCATCCCCGCAGTGCTTTGCTCACCCGAAACTGTCGACTGCTATAATCCCAAGGTGGTCCAAGCGACGATGGGCTCCATCGCCCGGGTCCGGGTCTTTACCGTCGACCTCGTGCCCTTCCTGGAAGAAGCGGCCCTGACACGCCCCGTCTACGGAGCCGTCTTGAGGGCCGCGAGCGTGTACACCGAAGAACTTTCTCCAACGGGGCTTCTGGTTTTGGGGAACGAAAGCCGCGGCATTTCTCCCGAGGTCCAGGCCGTGCTCACGCACAGGATATCGATCCCCTCGTACGCCAGAAATGCCGCTTCAGCGGAGTCGCTCAACGTCGGAGTTGCGGGGGCGGTCCTCTGCGCCGAATTTCGGCGAAGATTCCCGCTGACGCGCTAAACGCTAAATGTGGATGGCCCAGCCTTCGGCGCCCCGTCCCGCTTCCATGACGGCTTCCGAAATCGTCGGGTGGGCGTGCACCATGGTGGCAATGTCCTCGGGAAGGAGCTCGGCCTTTTTGGCGAGCAAAAGCTCGTGAACGATTTCGGTGGCGTTGTGCCCGACGACGTGCCCCCCCAGAATTTCGTGGGTTTTGGGGTCAAAAAGAACCTTGACCAGACCTTCGGGCCGCTCGATGGCGTTGGCTTTTCCGTTGCCGGTGAAAGGAAAACTGTAGGCCTTGTACGCCACGTTTTTCTCTTTGGCCTTGTCTTCGGTCCATCCAAAACTGGCGATCTGCGGCTCGCAGTACGTGGCCCCGGGAATAAGGTTGCCGTCGAGTTTTTTTTCGTGCGGGACGGGGGCTTTGCCCAGCTGGCTTGCCATAAACTCCACGGCGATCTCGCCTTCTTTGCTGGCCACGTGGGCTAAAAGGGGGCTGGGGACGACGTCGCCAATCGCAAAAATTGAAGGGACGGCCGTTTGGTAGTAATCCTTGGTCAGAATAAAACCCCTGTCCAGTTGAACCCCGAGTTTTTCCAACCCAAGATTTTCAGTGTTGGGAACACGGCCCACCGCGACGAGGATTTTTTCGGCACTCAAGGTTTCTTGTTTCTTGTCGGCTCGTTCCACGGCAATTTCCACGCCCTTGGCGTTCTTTTTGAGCGACAGGGCCTTGGTTCCCACCAAGAACTTCACGCCGCTTTTGACAAAGGCCTTTTCAACAACCGCGGCGGTCTCGGGGTCTTCGACAGGCAGGATGCGCGGGAGCATTTCAATCACGCTGACTTCGACGCCAAAGGTGCGCATCACAAACGCAAACTCCATGCCGATCGCACCAGAACCCAAAATCAGAAGGCTCTTGGGCAACTTCTGCAGGCTCAAGATCCCCGTGCTCGACAGCACCGTGGTTTCGTCAAACTCAAAGCCAGGAATCTGGCGCGGCCGTGACCCCGTCGCCACAAGCAGAAACCGGGCGGTCAGCTTTTTTCCGCCGTCGACGGTCACTTCGTTCGGGCCGCTCAGAACGGCGCTCCCCGACACCACCTCGACCTTGTTTTTTTTCATCAGGAACTGCACGCCCTTGCCCGAACGCTCGGCCGCGTCGCGGGATTTCTGGTAAACCTTGGCGTAGTCCAGGCCTGAAGCGTCGACCTTGACGCCCAGGTGCTCCAATGCGGGAATGGCGTGGTAGAACTCGGCCTGGTTGATGAGGGCCTTAGAAGGAATACAGCCCCAGTTGCCGCACACGCCGCCCAATTTGTCTTTTTCAACAACGGCGACTTTGAGTCCCAGTTGTGAAGCGCGAACGGCGGCGACGTAGCCGCCGGGGCCAGCGCCGATCACGATCAGATCGTAGTTAAAGGTTGACATCGTTTCTCCTCGATTTTTTGTCCGCCCTTTCGGGCAATTTCGGCTCAGGTCCTCCGGCCCGGTTCAGCTGAAGCGCCACCCCAGGGCGGGAGGGTGCTTACAACAGGACGCGGTACGGGTCTTCCACCATTCCCTTGAACTCTGTCAAAAATCCCGCCCCGACGGCTCCGTCCACGACCCTGTGATCGCAGGAAAGAGTGACCTTCATGATCTTTTTGACGACAAGGCTGTCGTCTTCGGCGACGACGGGGGTCTTGACCGTCGCTCCCAGAGCCAGGATGGCGACTCCTGGGGGATTGATGATCGCCGTGAATTCCTCAATGCCGAAGCTCCCCAGGTTGCTGATGGTGAACGTCGCTCCCGTATAATCCTCGGGTTTGAGCTGGTTGTTGCGGGCCTTGTCGATCAGATCGCGCAACTCGGCTTCGATCTGAAGCACTCCCTTGGCACCGCAGTCGCGGACCACCGGGGTGATCAGACCGTCGGGCTGGGCCACGGCGATCCCGATGTCCACAGAAGCGTGGTTCTGGATAAAGTCGCCTTCCCAACTGGAATTGAGCGCCTGATGCCGTTTGAGGGCTTCGGCCAAAAACTTGATGATGAAAGAGTTTAGGCCCAGCTTGTCCTTGCGCTTTTCGTTGAGCTTTTCGCGGGCGGACAACAGTCCGTCCATCTCGATGCCGACGGTCAGGAAAAAATGAGGCGCCGTGAACAGGCTTTCGCCCAGGCGTTTGGCGATCGTGGCACGTTTGCGGCTGACTGGAATGCGCTCGTTGTTGAGCGCCGACGCGCCGACGCTTGCGGGGGCAAAGCTGGCCGCGCCGGGGGCTTTGGCCGACGGGGTGAAAGCTTCCACGTCGTGTTTGACGATCCTTCCGCCGGGTCCTGAACCGCTCACCTGGGCGAGGTCAACGCCTTTTTCGGCGGCAACGCGGCGGGCCAGCGGCGAGCTTTTGATGCGCCCCTCGGGAGAGCTGCTGCCCGCGGCCGGGGCCGGGGC
>JABEVL010000293.1 GCA_013043995.1 Spirochaetales bacterium
GCCCTGTGAAAGGCCGAGATGGAGCGTTCGATGTAGTGAGCGGCCTTACTCCCTGGCTCGCTCGCAAGTTGGGCAAGCTCAAGAAAACCAAAGATTCCACCTAACAGATTGTTGAAATCGTGGGCTATGCCTCCCGCCAAAACTCCCAACGATTCGAGCCGCTGGGAATTCAGAAGCGACTGTTCCATTCTCCGGCGTTCCGTGAGGTCTTGAGCTACACCGATCGTGCACGAAATTCCTTGACGGGGTGCTTGGGCCAAATCCAAGCGAACAGGAAAAAAACTTCCGTCTTTTTTTCTTCCGACGAGATCGGCCCAGCTGGACTCAAAATTGCCGGCCTGAAGAGCTTGAAAAAGTCTTCGCGCCGAATCAAGACTGTCGGGGGAAAAGAGGTCGTCCCAGTTCAAGTTTTCCAAAACGTCCAAGGATGAGAAGCCGAAAATTTCGGCAAAGGCAGCATTGGCACGGCGCACGCGGCCGCCTTCGAGTTGAAAAAAGCCCAGAGGAGCGGCTTCAAACAGAGCTCGAAATTGTGATTCACTTTCCTTGACGGCCTGTTGAGCCTGGATCAGGTCCGAAATATCCCTTGTTACCATCACGGCACCATTGAAATTGCCTTTTGCATCAAGCCTTCGGGACATTCGCGAACTAAAGGTTTTCTGACTGGCCGATAGGCTGAACGTCCAGGAGCAAACTGAATCTCCTCCGGCTAATTTCGCCAGGGCTTCATTTTGTTGGGTTCGGGCTTCGGGGGAAAGGTTGAGAATTTGGTCAAATCGATTTTCATGGCTGGCCGCGGGGAAAAGTTCGACAACCCGTCCTTCCTTGTCCAAAACGGTCACCCAGTCGTCGATCGACCTGAGAGTCGACCTGTAGAGGTCTTCACTTAGCCTCAGGGCCTCAAGAGCCTCGGTTTGTTCGGTAATATCTTCAAAAAAGAGGGCAAAGCGGTCTTGCCCTGAAGGGTAAATCCACACGTGGAGGTGACGTTTGAGCGACGCGTTGTACACCTTGCTGGATTCAGGTTGCCCCGTTCGAACGACTCTTTCTTGGACCTCGGTCCACCAGGTTTCAATCGAAGGAAGAACCAGACTTCCGCGATTCCCGATCGCGTCTTTTTGACGGACGCCCATCATGGTTTCAAAGGCAGGGTTGATGCCAAGAACCAGAAAGTCCGTGCACTTCCCCTGGACATCCCGCAGCAGTTCTCCTGCCAGAACGGGAACAGGAAGATTCTCAAAAAGGAGACGATATTTTTCTTCGCCTTCGCGCAGATTTTTTTCGGCTTTTTTAAGGTCGCTGATGTCGGTAAAGGTCATCACGACACCTTCGATTCGGTCCTCCAGGGTACGGTAGGGGAGAATTCGATGAAGAAAAACTCTGCCGTCTTGTGTGGAAAATTCCCGCTCCACGGGCGTCAGATTGAGTAAGACCGACTGAACCCGAGTTTCAATTTCAGGTTCGTCCAAGGCTTCGCTGAAGGCTGTGATCGACCGTCCCAGATCGTTCTCAATTACGGGGATGACGCTGGTGGTTTCTGCTGTAAATCGTAAAATACGCAGAGATCGGTCAAGAAAAACGATCCCGATCCGCGCGCTGTGCACAAAGTTAAAAATATCGTTGTTGACCCGACTCAGCTCATCGATTCTGTTCGAGTAGGCCAAGTTGAGGTTGCCAAGCTCTTCGTTGGTTGCCTGAAGTTCTTCTTTGGAAGACTCCAGTTCTTCGTTGGCACTTTGCAGTTCTTCGTTGATCGACTGGGTTTCTTCGTTGCTGGCCGTCAGCAGGGCGTTCGCCTGCTCGAGTTTTTGAACGGTGTTTCTCAGATAAATACGGGTTTCTTGAAGTTCGCGTTCCAGTTCGGCGATTTTGGCATCCTGAGGGTTCCTGGCTGGGCCTCGGCGTTTGGGGCGTTCCACAGGCACGCTAAGAACCTGGAAAACAGTCAGAAAGTGAGGACCGGCCAAAAGAGAATTTTCGACGGGATAGATGATCGCCTGAATAATTTTAGGCGAGGTAGGGGCAATCCGAATTTTGTCTGTCGTGACGGTTTGGTGCGAAGAGCTCGCCATCGCCAGGGCATTTGCCAGGGGGATCCGCAGTGTTTCGATCGCATTATCCACGATGTGGTTCGACGGCCTGCCGTTTCGGCGCTGAAAAATTTCAGTTGTGTCGCCCAGGATGAACAGGATCTCCCCCTGAGAGTCAACAAGAACCGTTGTCGGGTAGTGCTTACCCGCGACAAGTTCCAGGACAAGATCTTGAATGATCTGTTCTCGGGGTGCTTTGTCGTGGTTGGGCATGGTGACTTTCCTTTCTGGGAGATGAGTGACGCCATTGAAAATGACAATAGGGGGCCGTGGGCCTGGTTTTCTCCGAAAAATTTTTGCTTTTTTGTCTGCGGCAACAAACCAAGGAGACCGCGCCTCGATCGATTCGGAGCTTCCCAGGAAAAGTATTCCCGAAGGAGCCAGCGAGTAGGCAAACAAAGCCGTAAGAGTTTTTTGGACCTCGGAATTTAAATAAATCATTAAGTTACGGCAGCTTAGTAGGTCAATACGGGGGTAGGGAGGGTCGGCAAGGAGGTTTTGAGGAGCAAAGATCACGTTTTCTCGCAAGGTCTTCTTGATCCTCCAACCGCCGTTATCCGCGTCAAACCAGGTTTTTAAGCGTTGGGGGCTCAGTCCGCTCACCGAATTGGCTGAGTACCAACCTCGGCGCGCTATCTCGATGGCCCGAATGTCGATATCAGATGCAAAAAACGCAATATTTCCTTTGAAATTGGTTGTTTGCGCCGCCTCGTGGGCGAGTATGACCAACGAATACACCTCTTCGCCCGTTGAGCAGGCGGGTACCCACGCCCGAAAAGAATCCGAGGACGAATCCTTCTGTTCGAGCAACCTTTCCAGCTCCTGTTGCAGGGCTTCATACGCTTCTTGATCCCTGAAAAAGGAAGTTACACCGATGAGAATTGTTTGAAAAAGGGCTTCTTTTTCTGCAGGGTTGTTAAAAAGGTAGTCGACGTAGGCATCGCTGTCCAAGTGTGGAAAGTTGTCTTTTCGGGCTTGGAGACGGCGAATAAAGGTGCTCGTTTTATACAAAGAAAAATCACAGCCCGTGGAAGACTGTAAAATACCGATGATGGTCCTGAGTGCTGTGAGAGAAAAATCGCAAGTGACATCGGCATCATCAGACATACCTCCACCAGTTTGAAACCTGAACAGATGTTTGTCAATCTTTAATATTTTTCAAAGAATCTTTTAGAGGAAAATTTGAACGGATGCGTCCATACAGTTTTGCTAAGTTTCTTAAGGTGATGGAAGGGGGAAAACGCCGCCAAAACAAATCGTTCTGGGTGCGCTGTACCCCCGGTCAGGACGGAAGCGCGGTCATGGAAGACCTGCAAGCAAGGGTTGCGTCAAGCTGGTGTAGGTGGCGGGTGCAGCCTTTGCAGCAGCTTCGAGGTGAGTTCGTGCCTGAATCCAGTCCTTTGTTTGGAACGCCGTCAGCCCCAGGGCGTAGTCCAAGAGGCCCGCGGGGGCTTCGTTCCAAAAGGTTTGGGCTCTTTGGTAAAACTGTTCCGCAAGGGGGAAGTCTTGGGCTTCGTAAGCGGCCAGTCCGGCCAGGTAGAGTACAGGACCGTCGTTGGGTCTGAGTTCCAGTGCCTGGGCTAAAAACCCTGCGGCCAGCCGGCCTTTTTGAACTTTGAGCTGATTCTCGGCCTGCTGAAGAAGTGAACCAAAACCGGGATGAGCCTTCCACCAGTCGAGGCAGTCCTGAGCTATCTGGGGGAGCGGTTTGATGGACTTTAAGCGGGCCAGAGCCAAACTGGAGTTCGTCTGGGCGTCTGTCGAAGCGGGGTTGGACAGATCCGCCAGGATTGCACCAAACGCCCGGGCGTAGGCGGGATCGCTGGTGTTCATGAGGAATGTCACGAACGCCCAGGCATCTTTTTCTTTACCGGCAGGGAGTTTGGGGCCGAGCAAGTGTTCTAGATCGGGACCCTTGTCGCCCCAAGCGGCTAGAACGTCGTCAGCGAAAATGCGGTGGGTCCCAAATTGCCAGTCGGGCTGCTTCCCTCCGATGTCCCAAAAGTAATAGGCCAAACCGGTTTCGATCCAGGCGGGAGGATGGGGAACGATGCTCCAAAACCACTGCAGAAAGCCCTGAAAAGCCCAGGACGATTCCTTGTCGGGAGCGTTCCAAGCGTCAAGAACGTTGCGTTGTGGGTCGGAAAAGGAAAGAGCTACAAAGTCGCTGGCCGCCGGCCCTACAAGAGGACCGACAGCTTTGAGATAACTTTTTTTGTCGGCGTAAAGGTTGACTTTAAAGACGGCGTTGGGTTTCGTTGAGATCTGCAGGACGGCTTCAAAGCGGGCGTAGAGGGACTCCAAAAGATCGGCTGCTCTTTGGCCGTCCACAGCCCCCGCCCATGAGGTCACTTCGTAATGCGTGGAGTGGATGACCACAGGAGCTGTCTCGTCCGAACCCCAAAGCCAGGAGGCTCCCAACAAAAAAAACATCAGCGTTGAAACTTTCCGCATTTTTTCCTCCCGAAAACCCTTGTAAGGATTCTACATGATTCTTCTGATTTCAACATCGACACCCGAAATTTCCAGTCCTGTGTAGCGTTCAAGGTGATTTTTGACAAAGTTCTGGAGTGCCTGGAGGTGATGAGGAAGGTCGCGTCCGTAGGGAGCGTCGAGGGTGAGTTCGATCCGCCACAGCTTGCGGCGGGAAAATAAACGCAACTTGACGACCGCCAGGTCCGCGTCAAATTCGTCAACACAGTGCAGAACCATCTCGCGTAAGCCTGTCTCAGTGAGGGCTATCCTTCCCGTGTTATGAAAGACAGGGCGGACCATGGTTTTCTCAAAATTCGATTTGCCCTGCACTGTAAACGACCCCAGGATAATCGAAGGGTGTTGACGGCTCACCTCAAGGGTCGGTGCTGGAATCACGTGCCGGCCCCGACGTCTTTGTTTTTCAGCTTCCTGAATTTCAGCGTCCGTCGCGACGTCTTCAATTTTGATGACCTTGTCGATGTCCGGGAGACCTAAACGTTCTAATAGTAAACGAACCATCCGTAGAGAGGTTCCAAGGACAAGCACGCGCGTCACTGTTTCTTTTTTGATCGCTTCACTGACCTCAAGCCGGTGCTGCGGGTCGTCGAAAACCGCCGTTTTGATCGCACTGAGGTAGTTTTTTTCGCTTTTGGCCGATCTTCCTGCGATAAGGGCGCCGTCGCGTATCAAAAGTCCATCGTCGACGATCAGATGGATGTGGTAACGCTCGGCGATCAGCCTAGCCCGAAAGCTCTTTCCTGTCCCACTTTTTCCTATGAGGGCAAAAACACGCAGCCCCACAACTTTTCGCAGGAAGTTTTCAAGAAGTCTGGTCATCAAGGTCGAATTCTACTATAAAAATGAGGTTGTGAAAGCCTTTCACCGTTTTTTCATAGCCGTTTTTTTACTTTTTTATGCCCTTCCGTTTTTTCTTCAGGCTCAAACGGACTCCTTTCCTCACGCCATCGCGTCAGTCAGCCTCATGACGGACGAGTACCTTGTCAATCTTGTTCCCCCTTCGCGGATCGCCGCCTTGAGTCTCGATGCCGACAACCCCGAGCTTTCAAACATCGTCCAACAGGCCCGTTTGGTCCAGGGGCGTGTCCGGCTCGATGCTGAAAGGCTACTCCAGATCAATCCTGACCTGATCCTTGCACCTGATTGGGCCGATCCGCGTGAAATCCAATTTTTGCGCGACCGAGGTTTGAAGGTTGAAGTCGTTCAGACCCCCAGGACTTGGTCCCAGGTGCTCGGCCTTGTCGTGCGTTTGGGGCAGATCCTCAAGGTCCCCGACCGGGCACGACGCTGGCTGGCTTCGATTCAACGGCGTGTTTCAATTCTTCGGCAACGTTCGGCCGACGTTCCCCTGGAAAATCGCCCCACTTTTTTGGAATTCAACGAATGGGGGACCAGCATGACCAAAGGAAGCTTGTGGCCCTCTATTCTGCGTTTGGCAGGCGTACGAAACGCAGCGGCGGATCTGCAAGCCGACCGTTGGGGAGAAGCACCCCTGTCGCTGGAAACACTCTTAACCTTGAATCCTGACTGGCTGGTCCTGCCCAGCGAAGCGTCTTTGAAACTATTTGGTCGTGCTTCCTGGCTTTCACATCTGCGTGCCGATCCGGTTTACTCCCAACTTAAAGCCGTTCGCCAAGGGCACGTCCTTGAGCTTCCTGAACGGTGGAAAACGACCACGACTCCCTACATTCTCGAAGCAGCAGAGGTAATCAGCCATGCGGCGTATCCGAACCTTCCGTGAGTTTTTGTGGCCGGCAATGAGTCTGGCAGTTTTTTGGTTTCTGAGCTTGGTCCTTTCAGTCAACGTAGGTCCTGATGGAGCTCTTTGGGCCCACGGATGGATTCCCCGAGTCTGGAACCTGGTTTTCTGGGAACTGCGTTTGCCTCGAGCCCTTTTGGCGGGTATCGTTGGAGCAGGTCTCGGGGGGGCCGGTGCCTTTAAACAAACCATCTTCCGCAATCCTCTGGCCAGCCCCGAAATTTTAGGTGTGTCGGCCGGGGCTTCGACAGGGGCCGTGACTGCCCTTCTGATGGGTTTTTCAGGCCTCTGGGGCTTGGGTTTGGGGGCTTTCGCTGGAGCGGTCCTTGTCACGAGTCTGGTGTTTTTGCTGAATTCTTCCCGTCCCAGCCTGACAGGGGTTCTCTTGGCTGGATTGGCCCTTTCAAGCTTGCTCTCGGCAATCTCTTCTTTACTTTTGCTCCTAAGTGGCGAGGTGCGACTTTCTCAGTATTTTTTCTGGTTGGCCGGCAGTTTAGAAAACCGGCGTTGGGAACACGTTATTTTTGCTGCGGTAACCGTGCTTCCGGCGCTCCTTGTGCTTTTTTTACGCACAGGCCGCCTCAACCTCGCCACTCTAGGGGATGAGACCGCGGC
>JABEVL010000294.1 GCA_013043995.1 Spirochaetales bacterium
ATCGTCGGCCGTGGTGGCCCGAATGTCAGGAATCGCTGAAAACCAGTCGTAGACGTCGGGTTTCTCGTTGTAAACCGGAGAAACTTCGACGGTTCCCTGTGCCGGCTTATTGCCGTTCATGATGCTAAAAACGATCACCGACACCGTTGCCGAAAGAAGGATGGCGCCCAACGCACCTGCCACGATTTTTAAAAGAAGGATGACAAATTCAGGCAAGGGACCGCCGCGTTTCCGCCCGCCGTCGTCACCGCCCTCGGGTGAACCTCCATCCAGAGCGTCTTGATCTTCTTTTGCCATGCTTTTCTCCCAGCCGTCGGGCTAAAAATTTACCAGAAAAACCTTTAAAGTGCAATGCAAAAACGTCGTCCTACCCGGTTTCGCCCCCTTTCGAGGGCTCTGCGAGCAGGGCAACGTCGTTATTCATACCCCAAAGCCTCTTTCAAAATCAAAACACCTCGTTTTAAGGTGATTCGACTCAATTCTTCAGCTCGTTAGTAGCCTCAGTTACCGCTTCAGGTTCAAAAGTTCTTGAAGCATTTGGTCCGAGGTTGTGATCGTTCGGGAGTTGGCCTGAAAGCCACGTTCGGTCACGATCATGTCGGTAAAGGCGTCCGCCAGGTCAACGTTGGACATCTCCAGTGCTCCGGCCACGACCTTACCCTTGCCCGCCGTCCCCGAGGCTCCCACGTTGGGGTCACCCGAGTTGTTGGTTCGTGTGAACATGGTCGAGCCGGCCCGTTCCAGGCCGCCGGGGTTGGTAAAACTCGCCAAGGCGATCTGGCCGATCAGACGGTTGGTTCCGTTGGAGTAGATTCCGTTAATCTCACCTGAACTGTCGATCTGAAAATTTTCAAGGTAGCCCATGCCGTAACCGTCCTGCTTGTAGCTCTTGGTCGAGAACCCATCGGCAAACTGAGTGACAGCGTTGGTGTAGCTTCCGACACTTCCAAGGTTCAGATTGAACGTTTGCGTTGAATTGGCCCCCGGATTGGCGCCGTTCACAGCGAAGGTGATCGGAATCTTGAGGTCACCCGTGTTCCGAACGTTACCCTGCGCGTCCCTGACCGAAGTCAGAGCTCCCAGATTTGAAAAGTTCACCACGAAGGTGTTCCCCTGGGGAGGATTGGCGTACCCAGCAGCCAGCTGGTTGTTGAATTGCTTGTCTTGGGGGTCGATTTGGACCGTGGCCAACCACTGATTCGGCACGTTGGGGGCGTTGGGATCGCGTTGAAGGTTGATCACCAGACGGTGCGTGTTACCAAAACTGTCGTAGATCGTCTTGTCGATTTCCCAGATGTCCTTTGCTTTGTCGGTGTCGCTCGCCGTAGGTCCAAGGACAGGGGTCCGTTTGTCGAGGTTACACGCGAGATAGACGTTTTCTGTCGCGTGAGCCGGGTCCTTGTTGCCGATCGGGATCGTCAGATCCGTGGGGTCTTCGGCAGGATGCACCAAGGGATGCCCGTCCACCTCGTGGGCCATCCAGCCCTGAACGCGCAAACCGTTGGCTGGATTGACCAAGGTTCCGTTCGCGTCTGTTCCAAAAGCACCGGCACGGGTGTAAAAAGTTTTATCGCCGTCCTTGAGAATAAAGAAACCGTTTCCTTCGAGCGCGAGGTCGGTGTTGATCCCCGTTGTTTGCAGGGACCCCTGCGTCATAACCGTGTCAATCGCGGCAACGGTCATACCCAGACCAACTTGCTGCGGGTTGACGCCGCCAACGGCATCGTTAGGACGAGAAGGACCTTGAGTCGTTTGGCTGATCATGTCTTGAAAAGTCACCCGCCCTTCCTTAAAGCCCGTCGTATTGACGTTGGCGATGTTGTTGCCAATGACGTCCATCCGGGTCTGGTGGTTTTCAAGTCCCGAAACACCTGAATACAGAGATCTCATCATCTTAGTTTGCCTCCGCTGGGAAAATCTTTTGCACTTGAGAATAGTCGTAATACTTGCCGTCAACCTTTACCTGGGGATAGGCGCCGGGAGTCACCTCATCGACGGTTCCCCGGATGGTCTGGTTGGCTGTCTGAATTTCGACCCCCTTGCCCAGGGTCGAAACCGCTTGGCTTGAGTTGATGACGTTCGAAACTTTTGAAAAGTTTTTCGCCATATTGGTCATCTGTTCCAACGACGAAAACTGGGCCATCTGGGCGATAAAATCCTTGTCTTTCATAGGGTCTGTCGGATCTTGTGTGGACAGCTGGGTGATGAGGATCTTGAGAAAGTCGTCCTTGCCCAGGTTGTGTTCAGGAATTTTCCCGTTATTCTGGGCCTTGTTGAAGGTGTTGACTTCTTGTCCCAGCCTCGCCTTTTCCAACTGGGACATCTGATTGCTAAACCCAAGGGCGGTTTGCTGATTAAATTGGCTCGTGATCGGGTCCATTTTTCTTCTCCTAAGCTTGCAGATTCACCAGACGATCGGACCAGCCGACGATCCTTCCTGGCACGGGAATCGATTCTAGGGTTTCACTTTTGAGGCTCCGCCGATAACCGTTGGCAGAATCTTGCGAACCTGAACGGTCACCGGAAGAACCATCGCCGCCTCCAACAGAAACCTGGAGGGAGAGGTTGTTCCACCCGGAATCCTTGAAGGCTTGCAAAAGCCCGTTCAAATTCTGCTGGAACACTTCCTTCACATTTTGATTCTCGACAAAAATCCTTCCGTCTAAATGCTGACCGTTCAAGTTCAACGCAATCTTGACCTTTCCCAAGGTCTCTGGATAAAGAGTGAGGTGAATTTCTCCACGATCGTTATCCTTCAAGATGAAACGGGCCTGGTCGGCCATACGGCCGGGTCCCTCACCGTTCAGAAAACGGTGCAGGGCCGCAAGATCCTGGGCCGGAACGGGTGCAGCGGGAGCTTGAGCGGCAAAGTTCGAGGACGTTCCGCCTGAAACTGTCTGAAAGACGGCCTGAAAGCCCTGGTCAGGTTTGGTATCAGGAGCCTTAACGGCCTGTTTGACCTCAAGGTTGGCAGGACTCGTCGAAGGTTGAGCGTCAAGAGGCATTTTTCCGGGTGTTTTAGGCAAGGGAGAACGCAGATCCACGACTGTAAGTTTTTTGCTGCGAGGCGGCGGCGTTTCGGATTTTTTTTCATCTGTAGGAACGATCTGAACCGCACGGGGTGCCGCAGCAACTTGAGGTCTCAGGACAGAAGACACATTCAGAGGGTTGGCCACCGGGTGCTTTTTGTCTAGCTGAGTGTCCACGGCTTTTTTTTCACCCGCGGGGGGAGCTGCTTGAACCTTGGGCTTAAGGGGTACCAGCTGGGGTTGTGCTGCCACCAGCAGGACCACAGGAACAAAAGAGGTTTCAGGCTTGGCCTTGAGTTTTTTTTCTGCGGAAATTTTCTCATCACCCCGTGCAAGGGATTTAAGCGCTGCAACCAATTTTTTCTTGCGTGAAGCTTTTTCCTCAGCCATTTTTTTGATCAGCTCAAGTTTTGAACCAGGCGACTTCGACTTTCCTGCGAGTTTTACGAGAGCCGCTTTAAGCTCTTCAGGCGTCATGGCTTTTTTTTTGTCCGCCGGAGGCACGGGCTTTTTTAACGATTCAAGGAGTTTTTGAAAGGGCTTGTGATCCTTGGCGGGCGCCGACGCGGCGGGGATTGCAGATTTTTCAGGATGAGGAGCGGCAAGACCTTCCTTGCCGCCTGAAACGGGCGTTGCCGTCATGGATACCTCCGAAAACTAGTTCCGGAGGTTCCGGTCTAGTTCTCTGGTTTGCGAACCATTTTACGCTGGATGGCAGCCGCCCTATCGGGAGGCATCAAGGCCAACCATGCGGGAACGAGGGAGTACTGACCCTGGGCCTTGGCCTGCGCTTCAACAACGCGGAAAAGGTCAATGATGTCTTCGTCTCCCATCTGCAGCAAAATAGACACAGCTTTGGACGGCGGCATGCTCGTCAGGTACTGTGCATTCTGCTCCAGGTTCGCCTTCTTATCCTCGGCCATTTTCTTCAACTGATTAAAGGAATTTTCCCGATCTTGCTCGGCCTTTTCACGATCGGCCAGAGCTGCCATCTTTTGCTGAAGTTCTTCGGTCTTTTTCGCCAGATCTTTGGCTCGAATGTCGAGGTCCTCCCGTTGAAGCGCCATTTCTTTTTCAGTTTTGATCAAACGCTCTCGATCAAGAAGAAGAGGATCTTCCGGGTTAATACGCCGGTCCGAGGTGGCAAGTCCGACGGTCTTGAGGACTGGGTAAAGTAAGGCCCGCGCGTCAACCAGTCCCAAAATATCAAACCACAGCAGCCCGATAAAACTCAGCCCGATGATTAACAGAAGGAGTCCAAAGATCCTAGCCGCCACGTTGGCCCGGCGTTGAGCTCTAGCCAAGGAAAGCCTCCCGTGCCGCTATTTTGCGGACAAAAGCGGCGGTATTCAAGTCGTCTTGCCTCTTGAATTCGAGTTGAGCCTGATTTTTTTTGAACTCCGCGTGCCTTTTTTCCTGAAGTTTATCCAAGACCTTGCGTTTTGTCTGAGCCGCGAGGAAGATTTTTTGCAACTCGTCGCGTTCCACAAGTTTCTTCATCAAAACATCCTCTAACTCGTCGGCCTGCTTCTGAAGACGGGCCCCAAAGGCCTCAACTGCCAAAAAAACACTCAGGGGGTCGTCCGTGCGCCGGCGCCGAAAAGATTCTGTTTTCTCATTTCTTAGGACGAGGATCTTGTTTTGAAGGTTCTGACATTCTCCAGCTTTTGCGGCCAGGGCCAATTCTGCCTGTTTTTCTTCCCACCTTCGTAGTTCCAGAACCTTTTCAAGGCGAAACTTAAACTTCACGTTCTAAACCTCGCCGTCCAACGAAATTTTCACCCCGGCAATGGCCGCCGCCCTCTGAAGAGTCTCAAGATACGGGGCCTTTTCTTCTACTTTTTGGATCAGGAAATCACGGATCACCTTGTGTTTTTGAATCGCTTGGTCGACGTCAGGATTCGACCCTGGAACGTAGGCCCCCGCATTGATC
>JABEVL010000295.1 GCA_013043995.1 Spirochaetales bacterium
CTCCTGGGCGGAGCGGCACCTTCAAGCGCGGCTCCGGCCGCCGGCCGTCTTTGCGGCGGCCGGAGCCGCGCTTGAAGGTGCCGCTCCGCCCAGGAGCACACCGGCGAGTGCAGCCGAGGAAGACCTGGCAACCCGAGGATTCTTTGAAGCCGTGAGCTTGGCGAATCAAGAAAAATACCCCGAAGCGTACAAAATCTTTCAAAAAATTGTGGCCTCCAATTCAGACCCCGAGCACGCTGCCAAGGCCGAATTCGAAATGGGGCGTTGCCTGGTCATGACATCGCGCTGGGATGAAGCAATCCGTCATCTTACGGGACTGATCCAGAAGTATCCCAAGCATCCGGATCTCAAAGACGCCCTCTATCTGATCGGGAGGTCTTACCAGGGAAAAAACGACCTCACTTGGGCGCGCAATTTCTACCAAAAGATCCTGGGTTTGTCCTCAGAAGACGAACCTGTTGCCGTCAAAACCCGGCGGGCGCTTCGCGAAATTGAAGGAACGGCAAAGTGAGCATGGACCTTTCTCTGTTTAACCGGTTTGCGATGACAAAAAAAGCCGGCGAGATCATCTTCTGTGAGTATGAACCCGGTGATGCATTTTATCTCATCCAGAGCGGCAAGGTTAAAATCGTTAAAATCCTGGGTGACATCGAGAAAACGATCGACATCCTTCAGCCGGGCGAATTTTTTGGTGAAATGGCCCTTCTCGAGGAGGCGCCCCGGAGCGCCTCGGTGATCGCGATGACCGATGTCAAGCTTTTGGAATTTAACCGCGCAAACTTTGAAATTCTCATGCAGGGAAACCCTCAGATTGTTCTGAACCTCTTGAAGCTTTTTTCAAAAAGGATTTACGATCAAAAAAGACGGTTTCTGATTTTGACCCTTGATGATGTCCAGGCCAGGGTGGCGGATGTTTTCCTTATGTTGGATGAGACCAGCGGGAAGCCTTCCGACCCCATGGATGGACAAAGAGTCTTTCAGAATTCTGTCGAAGACATCGCTCACTGGGCGGGCTTGAGCGTCCAGAAAGTTAGCGAGGTTCTCAAGCAATTTGCCAACCAGCGTCGTGTGGAAATTCAGCAAGGAAAAATCGTCGTCCGGAATATCATGGATTTTTCACGTTTTGTGAATTCTCGTCGTCAAAAAATATAAAATCTTGGAGGGAGGGACATTCTATGCAGTATCGCAAATTAGGACGATCGGGCTTGATGGTGAGCGAGATCGCCTACGGAAGCTGGTTGACTTTTGGAACCCAGGTCGAGCTCGATTCAGCCAAAAAGATACTTCAAAGGGCATTTGAGCTGGGTGTGAACTACATCGACACAGCCGATGTCTACAACCGCGGTCAGGCTGAAGTCCTCCTGGGCCAGATTTTACCCGGAGTTCGCCGCCCCGATTACGTTGTCGCCACAAAAGGGTTTTGGCCGATGAGCGACGGCGTCAATGACCGAGGTCTTTCCCGAAAGCATATTTTTGATTCGGTCCACGCCAGCCTTGATCGTCTCCATCTTTCCTACGTTGACCTTTGGTACACGCATCGCTACGATCCCGAAACTCCTCTTTTGGAAACCCTAGAAGCCATTGAAGACCTGATCCGTTTGGGGAAAATTCTCTACTGGGGAACGAGCGAGTGGGAGGCCGACCAGATTGCCGAAGCCTGGGCCCTCTGCGAAGCTCGGGGTTGGCACAAGCCTGTCGTCAATCAGCCCTATTACTCTCTTCTGGGTCGCAAAATTGAACACAGAATTCTGCCGACTTGCACGCGCTTAGGCATAGGGACGGCCTCTTTTTCTCCTTTGGCCCAGGGTGTTTTGACCGGCAAGTACACCGGCGGCAAGATCCCAGCAGGAACACGGGGTGCGGACTCGCGGCTGAACACCTTCATGAAAGAAAACCTGATGAACCTCAAGATTCTTGAGAAAGTTGATCATTTGGAACCCATCGCGCAGAAGTACGGTTTGACCAAAGGGCAACTCGCCATCGCCGCTCTGCTGCACACTCCGGGCATTTCAAGTGTGATTGTCGGGGCGAGCAACGTTGCACAGCTGGAAGAAAACTGTAAGGCCAGCGGTGTTCAGATCTCCCCTCAGGACTTGAAAAAGATCGATAAACTCTTTCCCGCATAACAATTTGAGAGCCGGTCCTCGGAGGTGCCCCCTTGGGTCTTTTGAGCTTTTTTAAGCCCGCAAGATCCGGGGGTTGGGAAGTTTTTGACCCTAAGCGGGTGAGAGTCGCCTTAGTTTTCACCGTTTCGAATGAGGGTGAGGAACTCTTCCCTTGTTCTGCTGTCATTCCTGAAAGACCCGAGAACAGCGCTTGTGACCATCGATGAGTGTTGCTTTTCAACACCCCGCATCATCATGCACAGGTGCTTGGCTTCGAGAACGACCCCAACGCCCAGTGCATTGGTCGCCTTCATCACAGCGGCGGCAACCTCCTCGGTTAGCCGTTCCTGAATCTGAAGACGCCGGGCAAAAACTTCGGCCAGTCTGGCAATTTTACTGACGCCCAGGACTTTGTCGCGCGCGATGTAGCCCACGTGACATTTGCCATAAAAAGGGAGCATGTGATGCTCGCATAGCGAAAAAATCTCGATATTCCTGACGATGATCATGCTGCTGCCTGGTGATCTGAAAACAGCCTCATTCAGGGCTTTTTCTGGTGAAGTTCTGTAGCCCCGCGTCAGAAACTCCCAAGACCTTGCCACCCGCTCGGGGGTTTTTTGCAACCCCTCTCGCGTAGGGTCTTCACCGAGTTCTACGAGAAGTTCACGAATGAGTTCAGCGACGCGATCTAAATTCATGCGATCATCCTAATCGAAGACACGGGGCTGGACAATCCACTTCCCGAACAAAGCACCCGCCAAGCTATCTTGGGGTACGGCTAGACCAATTTAAGCGGATAATGAGTTTCAAGAAATCCCTGAAGCTCTTGGCGGGTGAAGGGTTTGGATAAACATCCAACAAGCCCGTAGGAAGCCGGGTCGGACAGAACGTGATCGTTGGAGTACCCGCTCATAGCAGCTGCGACCAGAACGGGGTTGTGAGTCCTCAGATCTTTGACGACTTCCAGTCCTCCCTTTTCTCCTGGAATTGTCAGGTCGACAAGCGCAAAACCAAAAGGACGCCGAGACTTTTGGGCTTCAACAAAAACCTGGGTGGCTTCTTCACCCCTTGAAACGCAAACGACCTCGTAGCCCATGTCCTTAAGAAATGCCTCTGTGACTTCCCGTAGACTTTCTTCGTCATCCAGCACGAGCACCCTGGGCCGTAATTGTTCTGCAGGGTCGCTGGGTACTTGGATTTCTTTTTGTTTTGAATCCTGAAGCGCAGGAAGCCAAAGGTGGAACGTCGTGCCCTTACCCAGCTCGGATTCCACTTCAACGGCTCCGCCGTGCTTGGTCAGGATGGAGTAAACCGTTGCCAGGCCAAGACCACTGCCTTCTTTTTTTGTCGAAAAGAACGGGTCAAAAATTTTGGGAAGAATTTCCTTGGGAATTCCAG
>JABEVL010000296.1 GCA_013043995.1 Spirochaetales bacterium
GAAGAAGAAGTTCACACCCTGAAGCCACGGAGTAGACCATCAGGAAACGCGATTTTCCTCAGTTCGCGGCGGCAAGCCAAGGAATCCGAGGGGTCGCGGGCCTGCAGCAGGGCCAGGACGCTCAGTCCCTCGGGCAGGGGAAGGTTCAGGTCCTTGGCGGAATGGACGGCAAAATCAGCCTGGGTCTGGAGGAGTGCCTCGTCGAGTTCACGGGTAAATAAATCCCCAGGGGCGGAACCGTCCAAAAGACTGATCGACTTGTCCCTGTCGCCGTAGCTGGTCAGAAAACTGACTTCAAAAGCAGGAAAAGGCAAAGCCTGTCCCGCCCCTGTGCCCTCAAGCCAGTAACCCTTGAGCGCCGCAAAGGCCTCTTCGACCTGGACCTTGGCCAGGGGGCTGGAACGGCTGATCACTCGCAGCGGGTTCACCGTGAAACCAAAGACCCCGAAGCGTGGAAAAATTTTTCGACTTCCTGGCGGATGATGGCTTCGGCAGCCAGGACTTCAGCTCCTCGGTCCTCAAGCGTCTTGGCCGCCTCTTTTTCGAGGGTGGTCACGTTGAAAAGCTCGACTTCTGGAATCTGGGAAACGAGAGGATCGACGTCGCGGGGGACCGCAAGGTCAAAGATGAGCCGCGGGGAACCGCTTGCGGGGAACTCATGGGCGCGGACCAGGAAACCCGGCGACGAGGTGGCGCTCACGAGAACGTCCGCTCCGGCTAGAAGCCCCGTCAGTGCTTCTAGGGGGCGGGGCGAGCCGAATTGCAGCTCGCTACAAACGGTCTGGGCCTTTTCCAGGGTGCGGTTCACCAGGTACGCCTGGCAATTTTCCTTTTCCTTGAGAAAGCGGAGGATGCCCAGCGTTTGCTTGTTCACTCCGACCAGAACGACCTTCAGAACCGCGTTTGGGAGGAATTTCTGTTCCAGAAGCCGCATCACGATCTGGGCATGACCAACGGCTCCCCGGGAAAGCTTCGTTTCAGTACGGACGCGCTTGCCCACACGAAGGGCCGCTTGAAACATCTTGTGCAAGCCCGACGGCAAAGCGGCACGTTGACGTGCCTCCTCGTAGGCGGACTTGACCTGATTCTGAATCTGATTCTCGCCCAGAAGGGGCGACTCAAGGCCCGAAACGACTCGAAAGAGGTGTTCAAGAACTTCGGCTTCGGGATACCCCTCACCTTCGTAGATTTCGACACGGTCACAAGTCGACAAAAAAACACGCGGCCCCGGCCCGGCCTGCTCCCATTCTTGCGACAAACGTTCGCGTTCCTCCAAAGAGGCGGAGGCTCCTACCCCACGTAAAAAAATCAAAGCGACAACCTTCCTGAGCAAAGATAAAAAACTAAAACCCCTTCCAGCGAGCTCCCATCTTTAACATAGTAGCAGACACGGCAGCGGTCAATCAAACTCAATCGACCTGGGTGGATTGAATGGCAGAGATTTGATCCAGACTGGGGTTGTAGATTTTGTCGCCTTTCAGGTAGACGGGAGCCTGCTCGACAACGACAGTGGCTCCGTAGGGAACGTGTTCATAAAACCATTTGGCGTCGGGAACCGTCAGGTGAAAACACCCGTGGGAGGCCTCTTTCAAAAGCTCGGCGGCGACCTTGGGAATCACGTGGTGGTGAACGTCCATAGGGACGCTATGAAAGAGGTAAACGCCGTTGCCGAGCCAAGAAACCCAGTAGGCCGCACCTTCCCCATACTGTCGGGCATAAAACCAGGTGCCTCGTTTGGACTGAATGTGGTAGACGCCCAAGGGCGAGCCGTCCCCAGCGATGGATTCCATACCCGACGACGACGCCATGGTGTAGAGACGCCGGGACCCTGAAAAAATGTAAACAAGCTGCTGGTCGATGCTCACGTCGATCCAAAGTTTCTGTCCTGGCCGTAGAAAGGGATAAGGACCGTCGGAAGGCTTGAAGGGGTCGTAACGCATGTTGACACCCTCGTAAACCGAAGGAACCGGCGGCGGGGCGTTATCCGCTGTAGGGAGAACGACGGGCGCAACGGGTTTGGAGGGCAGCACCACGGTCTTTGAGGGGCCCGGATGGGCTGAAAGTTCGAGGCTGGTGCCGACGGCCAGGGCGGCGGACGTCGTTAAAATTAAAAAAATTGTCGCTTTTTTCACAAAATCCCCTTGGTACTTGTACGGATGAATTTAAATGAACTTGAATGGATTGTAAAGCTCCCCGCTTTTCTCAAACTTGAGTCTCCCCTATATTAAACGCATGAGTTTACCCTACCAGGCTCTCCTCTACGTTTCGTTCGGCGGCCCCGAAGGTCCTGACGACGTCCTCCCTTTTTTGAGGAACGTCACCAGGGGCCGCGGCATTCCCGAAAACCGCCTGACCGAGGTGGCGCATCATTACGAGCTTTTTGGCGGCACCAGCCCCATCAACGAGCAAAACAGGGCCGTCATCCGGGCTCTCAAAACGGAGCTGGAAAACCGGGGACTGGACCTCCCAATTTATTTTGGCAACCGTAACTGGAATCCTTTTTTGGAAGAAACCGTGAAAGAAATGACCTGGAAAGGCGTCCAACGAGCCCTTGCCCTGGTCAGTTCGGCTTTCAGCAGCTACAGCGGTTGCCGCCAGTACAGGGAAAACATCCAGGCCGCCCGCGACGCCGCTGGCCCAGGAGCCCCCGTCGTCGACAAGATCAGGGTCTTTTACAACCATCC
>JABEVL010000028.1 GCA_013043995.1 Spirochaetales bacterium
GGAAGTGATCCACCTTACCCATGCTCGACCTCCCCAAATTTGGGACCATAAGCTGATTTTGACGTTTGACGCCGACCCCGACGCCCGCTACGTCGCCGCTGCGTTCTCGAACGAAGCTTTCAGGCAGCAGCACGTTTTTTTTAAAAACGAAAACAACGTCTTTTTTCTTGTTTATGATATTCCTGAAAATGCGCCGACCGAGATTGATTATCGCTTAATCGTCGACGGATTGTGGATTCGGGATCCCTCGAACCCGCTCGTTCATACGGGCGACCCCGACGGGGATCTTTCGTACGTGACCTTGCGTTATCGTGATCGGCCCCGGCTCTATAGTCCGACACAAAAAGCCGACGGTGTCGTGGAGTTTCGTTACCGTGGACGGCCAGGGCTCCAAATTGCCCTGATAGGGAACTTTAACAATTGGGACCCTTTTCAGGATTTTCTTGTCGAGGAACCCGGCAGGCCCGGGGAGTACAGTCTTTCTTTGCCGCTCCCCGCCGGCATCGTGGCCTACGCTTACGTCATCGGGACGCACACCGAGCTTGATCCCTTGAATCCCAAGACCGTTTCAGACGGTTCGGGCGCCGTTTATTCCTTTTTCCGCAATGTCAAAAAACCGGCCCCGAACGTGCTCGAGGCGAATCTGCCGAACCGTCGTGACAATGGCGAATACTGAGGTTCCTCCGCTCGAGCTGGCCCTGCAAAAGGCCCGAAGCCGTCCTGATTTTCTTGATCTTTGCGACTCGAGGTTTCATCAGAACGGATTCAAGCCTCCCTTTTCGATCATTCAGAACGCCTTTGAAGCTTACAGGGAGCAAAGTAGTTACCAGCCTGAAAGCCTCGGCAGGGAAGCCACGCGGGCCCGGATTGCCGAGTTTTATGGGGAACTGGGTTTCCCCGTCAGCCCTGCCGACGTTCTTTTGACCGCGGGAAGTTCAGAGAGCTACGATAGGCTTTTTCGCCTTTTCTGCCAGCCGGAGGGGCTCATCGCTCTGCCTCGTCCAGGTTACCCTCTTTTTGAGCACCTGGTCGAAGGGAATCAGCGTCATTTTGTTTTTTACGATCTTGATTTTTCCAACGATTGGCAGATCGACCCCGACAGCTTGAACCGAATCAAGAAAGCTGACCTGATTGTACTGATCAGTCCTAATAATCCCACGGGGGTGTGCTTAAACGAGACAAGCCTTGGTCATGTTCGGGCGTTTTGCCGTCGCACAGGGGCTTCGTGGATCAGTGACGAAGTCTTTGACTTGTTTGTGCCGCCGGGTCAAACATTGCTTCGTCCCGGTGTTGTTCTTCAGGAACTGCCAGGCTTTACGATCAACGGGATCTCGAAGCGCTTTGCTTGCCCGGAATGGAAACTTTCGTGGATTGTGATCTCGGGGCCTGAAAAAATCCGGAGCGAGCGGAGCGAACGTCTGGAGTTTGCCAACGACCTGTATTTGAGCGCCACCTCGTTCAGTCAATTTCTTGGGGCTCGTCTTTTTGATGAGTTGAGTGGGTTTCAAGCGGAAATGGTCGGTGTTGTTCAAGAGAATCGGTCAACCTTGACGGCCTGGGTCACCCAACAACCCAAAGTCGCGGCCCATTGTCACCTAGGGGGTATTTACGTCCCCTTGCGTGTGGCAAAAGAAAACGAAGACGACGAACAGTTCAGCATTTTTGCCCTGGAACAAGAAAAACTTCTGGTTCACCCCGGCTATTACTACGAGTTTCCCCAGAAGGAATTGTGGATTGTGGTGAGTCTGCTAAAACAGCCCGCCGATTTCCAAGCAGGGCTGACTCGCCTGCAACGTTTAATTGAAAGCCCTGCGCGTTTCTGAAATTGCCCGAAGCAGACTGGTGGAACCCGTTGTGTCCTGACCGATTTCCCAAACCATCACCCCGGAAAGTCCTTCACTCTTGGCCAACAAGACTTTTTCTTTAACCGTTTCGATCCCGTTGAAGTAGTAGCCTGAAACCGTATCCTTATTGGGCGGAGGATCGAACCTCTGTTGGAGGAGTTTGTAACTGACGGCGTCGTTCCACGAAGGGCCGTCGTCGGTGTAGCCCCTTCCGTAGAAGGGGACTCCTAGTTGGAGTTTTGACGGCTCAACTCCCTGCGAGACAAGGTTTTGAATATCTGCAGCAGCATTGGCCAGCGTCGAGTGCCGTCCCCAGTCATCGTAGGACATCACGTGGACCCGGTTGACCCATTGGTAGGCCTCGGGCTCAAGCGGGTGGGATGGACTGATCGCCACGGTCAGTTTTAATCCCAGGGGGGCGAAAGCCTGGTGAATGGCTTCCAACAGAAGGGTGTAACCGTGAAGATGGTCTGAGTCGGGGTACTCCCAATCGATGGCGACCCCGTCAAAGTCCATGGCTGTCAGGTAGCTGGCTAGACCGTCGGCGAGTTTGGTTCTCAAACTGGAGTGGTCGCAAACGTGAGCCAAAGGCCCGTTGGTTTGTTGGTCGGTCAGGCCGATCAAAATGCGCGTTCCGTAGCGTTCCTTGACCTCGCGCAGAAAGCTTAAATGAGAAGGCAGGAGGGCGTCTTTAGAAAATCCGCCGCTGGATGTGGGCCAAAACGTGAAGTAGACGAGGTCGGTCAGGTACCGGGCCACGGAAGGATCGACGTTGGCGATCTGGTAACGGGGAAGGTAGCCGGCGACCTCAAAATTGGACTTGGCTGGAGCACTGACTGCCCCCAACGAAGCGCTGACCGCGTTTTCAGGGGAGGTGCCTGACGAGGTTTTGGTCGGAGCTTCGTTGGGGGTGGGAACTATGTAGACACCTAGGTCAGTGAGTCCACACGAACTCAAGAGGACTAAAAGGGACAAGAGTGTACTTTGACGGAAAAGAAATCTGATAATCTTCATTCGAATAGAGGTTCTACCAAATTCTGCCAGCTTTTTCCACCCCCCGCCAAGATCGGATTGCCAGTTCTTCCTAATTTCTCTATACTTCACTCCAAGGTAAAGCATGATAGGCATCATCGGAGCGATGGAAGAAGAGGTTCGTCTTTTGGGTGAGGCCCTGAGGGAACCTCGAAAGATCACAACGGGTTCATTGACGTTTTGGACAGGGCACCTTGAAAACTGCTCTGTTGTTTTGGTGCAAAGCGGGATAGGAAAAGTGAATGCCGCCGCCGCTTGCGCTGTTTTGATCGAAAAATTTGGTCCCGAAGCTGTCGTGAACACAGGTTCGGCGGGAGGTTTGTCGAGCGGGCTGGCCTTGGGCGACCTGGTGGTTGCCGAGGCGCTGGTTCACCACGACGTTGACGTCACGGCCTTTGGTTACGGGTTCGGACAAGTCCCTGGGCTTCCCGCGTCATTTCGGACTGACGTCCGCTGGAAGAATTTTGCCGAACGGGCGTTTGCGGCGCTGAAAAAAGAAAAAATATTGCCCGAGGCACAGTCCTGCGTGACGGGTGTGATCGGTTCGGGGGATGTTTTTGTCCATGATCCTGAAAAAATTACAGCCCTGCGCGCGCGTTTTCCCAGTGTTTGTGCCGTCGAGATGGAAGGAGCCGCCATTGCGCAGGTTTGCCACCTTTTCCAGGTTCCCTTCTTGGCGATTCGGTCGATTTCCGACGTTGCGGGAAAGGAATCCCCGATGAAATTTGAGGAATTTTTACCGTTGGCATCACGCCATTCGGCGATATTGGTTCAGCGTCTTCTTAAGGAGTTTCAAGTTGGATAAGATTGCCAGTTTTCAAGTCGATCATCTCCGGCTCCGTCGGGGAATTTTTGTTTCCAGGATCGACTCTGTGGGGCCCAGCGACCTGACAACCTTCGACGTACGCCTCAAAGAACCCAACAACGAGCCCGTTGTCGATGTTCCTGCCCTGCACACGCTGGAACACCTCGGGGCGACGTTTCTGCGCTCGCATCCGGTTTGGGGACCGCGCACCGTCTATTTCGGCCCCATGGGTTGTCGAACCGGTTTGTAC
>JABEVL010000297.1 GCA_013043995.1 Spirochaetales bacterium
CTTGTCGTTCTAGAAGTACGGCCTCAGAATCTTGGGTACCGTGAAGACGAACTGGCGATGGGGAAGTTCCAAAAGCAGTTCTTTGGCCAAGTACTCTGCGTAGAGATTCGTGCGTTTCTGGTCACAAGACGGGCAGAGGTGGAAGGTCTTGTATGAAAAAGGGCGAAAGTAGGAATGGTCGCACGCCGTGCATTTTACCCGGGCAACACCCCTCGACCAGTCGGAACAGGTGAGAAACTCGTCCACCCGAGCCAAGGTGTCCGCAGGCGGGGAGGCATATCCTTCATAGCTGGTGCGCGACCTGCGGAAAATCGTCTGAACGACGGACTCCCCGTGTGGGGCATAAATTGCCATACCCCGCCACACGGGGTTTCTGAAGATCCTGCTTCACCGAAACCGACAAAAAAAGTTGGCAAAAAAAGTAGCCGAAATGGTGAAAGTACCAAGCGCTGCTGGATTTTACATCGCCTCTATTGACAGATGATCCTATGTACTTTATTTATTAAAGTACATAGGAGATGATATGAAAGGTTTCTTTGTGACGTTGACCTTACTCTCAGCGTTTCACCTTTTTGCCTGGGATGCGAATACCGCTAAGTCATGGGAGCTCACCCTGGCACCCGTGATGCAAAATAAGACATTGCGAGCCTCAAAGCCCTTGCCGAAAGGGACGACCAATCTACCCTAGCCGCAACGGCCGAGACGGCCATAGCGTTGCACAACCTCGCTCGTTTCGAGCCTCAAAAAGGGTGGGCCGACAAGGCAGCTGACCTGCTCCAAGCCCTGACCCACAAAACCCTCCCCGAGGAACTTGAAGCGATATTGCTTCCGTATTGGGGTTCGGCGGTTGGGATCGAAGCTCGTGACGACATCAACCCTCTGGGAAAGCTTTTTTCCGTCTATAAATCGTTCGGGATCCTCGACGAGGCTGTGAGCCGTTACGGGGCCTTCAGCTTTTACCCCCAGCTCATCCGGGCTCAGGTGGACTGGGACGTTCCGTCCTTTTTTAACCGCAGGCCTCAAGCCCAAGCTGACCTTCAGGCTTTAATGAACTGGAGCGAAACGCACCACGAGAAACTTCCGCTACCGGTGCGCGCCCGTGTCGAATTCTTATGGGGGATGGTCCAAAAGCAGGACGGACGGCTAGACCAAGCCCTTGCCGCGTGGAAAGCGGCCGTCGCCGACGACCCCGCTCAAACAGGTCCCGGCAAAGACGCCGAGGAACAACTGCAACGTTACCAATAACAGGAAAAAACTATGAGCCGCTCCACCCCACTTATTCAGACCATCGGCCTTAAAAAACACTACCAATTGGATAAGGCCGACAGCCCGGCCCTAGAAGGCATTCAGCTCAAGATTTTTTCCGGCGAAAGGGTGGCCCTTATGGGCCCCTCAGGGAGCGGAAAATCCTCGCTTCTAAACTTGATCGGCTGCCTTGACCTGCCCACGGCTGGCCAAATCCTTTACCAAGACGTCGACACCAGCCTGATGAATGACAAAAAACTTTCGGCGTTCCGCAATAAGAGCATGGGCTTCATCTTTCAAAGCTTCAATCTGATTCCCGTGCTCAGTGTTTTCGAGAATGTCGAGTATCCTCTGCTGTGGCAAAACCTTTCCTCGGGGGAACGCAAGGCCCGTGTCGCCGGAATGCTGGAAAAGGTCGGCTTAGCCTCATTTGCCCGCCGAAGTCCCGAGCTTCTTTCAGGTGGGCAGCGTCAGCGGGTTGCCATCGCCCGAGCGCTAGCCGGTAAACCACGCCTGGTTCTTGCCGATGAACCTACCGCAGCACTCGACCAAAAGACAGGGCGCGACATTATGGAACTGATGACCCAACTCAACGAGGAAGAGGGCGCAACGCTTGTTTTTTCGACGCATGACCCTTTGGTGGCCCAATGGGCCCACCGGATTATCCGCCTGGTGGATGGGAAGATCGTCAGTGATCCTACCGAAACCGCGAATGAGCAGGTCCGCCCATGAAGGTTATCCTTTTAGCTTGGCGCAACATTTTCCGTCAGAAGCGGCACACCGCGGCCACGTTATTGGCGGTGATTTTGGGCATTGCAGGCTTGGTCGTGTTCGAAGGATTTCTGCATCAGCTGATGGGGTCGTTTCGCGATTCGACCATCCTTTCGGGGATCGGCCACCTGCAAGTGGCCTCCAGGGCCGACTATTGGAAGAAGGGAGAATATTCCCCCTACTCGTACGCCCTGGCCGACCACGGCAAGGTTGAACAATCCTTACAACACGATCCTAGAGTACTCTCGGTTTTTCCCTCGACAGGCTTCACATGCCTGGCCGGAGCCGGGACAAAATCGCTTTCACTTTTGGTCAAAGCCTTTCCTAACAGCAGAATGTACTTCTCGCAGAAAACGAACCGGCGGGCTGATGCCTCACAGCTGGTCCCTGACAAGTTCTATTTAGGACACCTAGAAGCAGGTGAAGAGCCTGACCCCCTTCAGACCGGGGAGCTGTACCTGGGGGCCACAGCGGCGAGGATCCTGGGCGTTCGACCAGGAGACACCGTGACGCTCATGGCACTTTTGCCCGAAGGAGGACTCAACGGAAGGGACTTCAAAATTCGAGGTCTGTTCACCTCTCCCGGCTTTGACAGGTACTTTGCCTACACCGACTACAAAACCGCCATGGACTTCACCCTACAGAAGGCTCCGCCGGTTCTGCACATCCTGTTACGGCACCGTCAGGATACCGCAGGCGTAGCCGGGGAGCTCGCCGTTAAGTTTCCTCAAGACCACGTCAAAACCTGGCAGGAGCTAGCGGTGTACTACCGCCAGGTCAACTCGATGTTCACAACCTTCCTGACGATCATACAGGCCATTCTGATGCTGGTAACACTTTTCCTTCTGGCCAATTCGATGGCCCGGAGTGTTTTGGAACGCCGTAGAGAATGGGGTACCCTGCGAGCCCTCGGGACGCCCGCCCCTGCCATTGTCGTCATGGTGCTTTTGGAGGGCATCCTTTTGGGAGGTGTCGGAGGGCTTGCCGGACTGGGTGTCGGTTATGCCGCCGCCGGCGTCATCAATCTGTGCGGAGGCTTGCCATTTCACAACGCCTCCCAACTGTTGTCGGTGGACGTCGTGCCCGAGGCGTCCCTCGTGGGGGTTGCCGTTCTACCGCTTTTGATCACGGGAGCCCTAGCGGCGTTGGCACCCGCTTGGCAAGCCGTCAAAACCCAACCCGCTGATAGTTTGCGCGAGCTGGCCTAAAAGTCCGAGCCCGCCTGATAAAGGAGATGATATGCTTCATGGGGTCGAACGGTTCTTCCTAGGGTTGAACCTTGCCGCCAGAAATTTAGCCCGCCACAAAAGGCGGACCCTGCAAACGCTGGCTGTTGTCGCAGTGGGGCTGATCGCCGTCACCTTACTCGACGGCTTTATCACTTTTCAGCTCAAAGGTCTTGAGCATCTGATCATTCGTTCGGGAACCGGAACCCTAGAGGCCGCAGTTTCGCAAAAAGCCTTTGATGAGGTCAGCCTTGATCCATTTTCGTATTTGATTCCTCAGTCGTCTGCGGTGATCAAGGCTCTGCGACGGAATCTGGCCGTCGACGATGCCTTGCCGGCCTTCCCCTTTTCAGGGGTAGCCGCCACCGGCGGGCAAACCTTGACGCTTCAAGTGCTGGCTTTGCCCACCCAACAGGCTCGCTCCCTGCTATCGGCCCGCACGATCGTCAGCGGAAGCGATCTTCCCGACAAGCCTTCAGGAA
>JABEVL010000029.1 GCA_013043995.1 Spirochaetales bacterium
TCGTTCCGTTGGTGAACTTTTGGCCAACGTGATGAAGACGGCCTTCACCCGGATGGAGCGCATCGCCAAGGAGCGGATGACCCTCAAGGAAATCGAGACCTTGAAGCCTCAGGACCTCGTCTCAATCAAGCCCGTCGTTGCCGCTATCAAAGAATTCTTTGGTTCCAGTCAGCTGTCACAGTTTATGGACCAGGTTAATCCTCTGGCGGAATTGACGCATAAGCGCCGTTTGAACGCCTTGGGACCGGGTGGTCTTTCCAGGGATCGCGCCGGTTTCGAGGTCCGAGACGTTCACTACACGCACTACGGCCGGATGTGCCCCATTGAAACTCCTGAAGGGCCGAACATCGGTCTGATTGTTTCTTTGGCCAGCTACACCCGAGTCAACGACTACGGCTTCCTTGAAACACCCTACCGCAAGGTTGAAAACGGCAAGGCTTCAAAAAAGATCGAATACCTTTCAGCGATTGACGAAGAAAAGTATTACATCGCCCAGGCTGGAGCCAAAATCAGTGCTGAGGGTGTCTTTTTCGAAGATCAGGTTTCCTGCCGTAAGGCCGGTGACTACACCTCGAAAGAACCTGCGGCCATCCAGTACATGGACGTTTCCCCAAAACAAATCATTTCTGTTTCTTCCGCGTTGATCCCTTTCTTGGAGCATGACGACGCTAACCGGGCCCTGATGGGTTCGAATATGCAACGTCAGGCTGTTCCTCTTCTTTTTCCCGATCCTCCGATTGTTGGAACGGGTATGGAGCGCAAGGCCGCTTACGATTCGGGGGTCTTGGTTAAGGCCAAGCGTCCCGGGGTTGTAACCCATGTTTCTTCTACCCATATTCATGTTCAGCCTGACGGGGCCAAAGATCCCTCTGAGCGCGACCTGTACGAGCTGATCAAATACGCTCGGACGAACCAGGACACCTGCTTCAATCACAGGCCGATTGTTCGGGAAGGTGACATTGTTGCCAAAGGTACTGTTCTGGCTGACGGTCCCGCCACTTTGGACGGTGAGTTGGCTTTGGGGCGCAATTTGCTTTTGGGCTTTGTTCCTTGGAACGGCTACAATTATGAGGACGCTATTCTGATTTCCGAGCGAGTTGTCAAGGAAGACGTCTTCACCTCCATCCATATCAAAGAATTTTCTACCGAAATCCGTGAAACGAAACTTGGCCCCGAGCGGATTACCCGCGACGTGCCGAATTGTTCCGAAAAGGCTCTCGAAGACCTGGACGAGGAAGGCGTCGTGCGCATCGGCGCCAGGGTGACGGCGGGTTCGATCCTTGTTGGAAAGGTGACTCCCAAGTCAGAAACAGAGACGACGCCGGAGTATAAACTCCTGAATTCGATCTTTGGTGAAAAAGCCAAGGACGTCAAAGACTCTTC
Source organism: Spirochaetales bacterium (assembly GCA_013043995.1). Taxonomy (GTDB): domain Bacteria; phylum Spirochaetota; class Spirochaetia; order JABEVK01; family JABEVK01; genus JABEVK01. The sequence goes on from JABEVL010000029.1 coordinate 1,384, forward strand.
GTTGCGCCTTCCGCACGGGATCGAGGGGACGATCATCGACATCCAGCGTTTGAAACGTTCCGAGGGTGATGACCTCCCTCCCGGGGTCGACGAAGTTGTGAAAGTTCTTGTGGCCAAAAAGCGCAAACTCCGGGAAGGTGACAAGATGGCAGGCCGCCACGGTAACAAAGGTGTTGTGGCCCGCATTTTGCCTGTTGAAGACATGCCCTTCCTCGAGGACGGTACCTCGCTGGATATCTGCTTGAACCCCTTGGGCGTTCCTTCTCGAATGAACTTGGGGCAGATTTTGGAATCCGAGTTGGGTATGGCGGGTTATCTTTTGGGTGAACACTACTCCACTCCTGTTTTCCAGTCAGCCAGCGCAGAAATGATCGAAGACAAGCTGGAACAGTCGGGTTTTTCCCGCACGTGTAAGGCCATTCTTCGGGACGGCCGTACGGGCGTTCCCTTTGTGAACCCAGTCATGGTCGGGATTATGTACGTCTTGAAGTTGCACCACCTGGTCGACGACAAGATGCACGCCCGATCGACAGGACCCTACTCCTTGGTCACACAGCAACCCTTGGGCGGCAAAGCGCAGTTCGGTGGGCAGCGGTTGGGTGAAATGGAAGTCTGGGCACTTGAGGCTTATGGCGCTGCGAACACTTTGCAGGAGCTCCTGACGATCAAGTCCGACGACATGACCGGACGCGCCAAAATCTACGAGGCGATCGTCAAGGGCGAAGCCACGAGCGCTGCGGGGATTCCCGAATCGTTCAACGTGCTGGTGCAAGAATTAAGGGGATTAGGCCTGGATATGTCCATTTTTGACGCCAAGGAGCGCCAAATTCCCCTGACTGAACGGGACGAAGAATTGATAGCCAAACAGGGCAGCGCCTTTTAATCGGATCGACGGGAGCACCTCATGAGAGATATTCAAGAATTTGACAGCATTTTGATCAAGCTGGCCTCGCCGGAACAGATCCGGGCGTGGTCGTACGGCGAAGTCAAGAAACCAGAAACCATTAACTACAGAACCCTCAGACCCGAAAAAGACGGTCTGTTCTGTGAGAGAATCTTTGGTACGACGAAAGAGTGGGAGTGTTACTGCGGAAAGTTCAAGTCCATCCGCTATAAGGGCGTCATTTGCGACAGGTGCGGCGTTGAGGTCACGCACTTTAAGGTCCGCCGCGAAAGAATGGGGCACATTGAGCTCGCCAGTCCCGTTTCTCATATTTGGTATTACCGCTCTGTGCCCAGCCGCATGGGCTTGCTTCTCGATCTTCCCATTGCAGCGTTGCGCTCCATTCTCTACTACGAAAAATACATCGTTACTGACGCCGGTGATACGGACCTGAAACGTGGGCAGTTGTTGACAGAAGAAGAGTACATGGAAGCCCAGGACAGGTACGGGATGACCTTCAGCGCCGGAATTGGTGCCGAAGCAATTCGTACGATGCTAGATACGCTCAATTTGGATCAGATGTCGGCAACCTTGCGTCAAAAGATGGTCGAGAAGGGCAACAAGGTTGACAAGCGTCTTTTGAAGCGGATCGAAATCGTCGAGAATTTCCGCGACTCCGGCAACAAGCCGAGCTGGATGATCATGGATGTTATTCCGGTGATACCGCCGGAACTGCGCCCCATGGTTCAGCTCGATGGAGGCCGTTTTGCCACTTCCGACCTGAACGACCTCTACCGGCGTGTGATCAACAGAAATAACCGGTTGAAACGACTCATCGCCCTCAACGCTCCTGACATCATCATCCGGAACGAAAAAAGGATGCTGCAGGAAGCTGTGGACGCTTTGTTTGACAACAGTAAAAAGAAAAAAGTTGTCAAAGGGGCTTCGAACCGTCCGCTTAAGTCACTCTCTGACCTTCTGAAGGGCAAGCAAGGTCGTTTCCGCCAAAACTTGCTGGGAAAGCGCGTCGATTACTCGGGACGTTCTGTCATCGTCGTCGGCCCCGAACTGAAACTCCATCAGTGCGGTCTGCCGGCCAAGATGGCCCTCGAACTTTTCAAGCCCTTCATCATGAAAAAGCTTGTCGAAAAAGACGTTGTTTACAACATCAAAAAGGCCAAGACCCTCGTCGAACAAGAAACGGAAGAAGTCTGGGCGATTCTGGACGACGTCGTGAAAGAACACCCCATCCTTTTGAATCGTGCGCCGACTTTGCACCGTTTGGGAATTCAAGCTTTCGAGCCTGTTCTTGTCGAAGGTAAGGCGATTGAGCTCCACCCCCTGGTTTGCCACGCTTACAACGCCGACTTTGACGGCGACCAGATGGCCGTTCACGTTCCTTTGACCCAGGCTGCGCAGATTGAGTGCTGGACTTTGATGCTGGCTCCCAACAACCTCTTGAACCCTGCCAACGGAACCCCCATCGTCTTCCCCTCGCAGGACATGGTTTTGGGGATCAACTACTTGACTCGTGCCATGCCCAAGGCCCAGGGTTCGGGACGTCTTTACTCAAGTCTTGAAGAAGTTCAGATGGCCGTTGAGGCTGGAGCATTGCACTATCAAGCCCCGATCCGCTGCCGCCACCGAAAAATGGGCGACGCCTACTTCGAGACAACTGCGGGTCGGCTGATTCTCAATGATGAGCTGCCCGAGGAAATTGAGTTTGTCAATGAAGCTATGGGTGACAAGCAGATTAAAGCCTTCATCGCCCGTGTCTACGCCAAGCATGGTCCCTACTTGACCGTCCGCATGCTCGACATCATCAAAAACATGGGATTCCGGTATGCGACGATCTTTGGGGCGTCCATCGGTCTTGCCGACGTTGTGATTCCCAAGGAAAAGTCCACCCTGATCAAGGGCGCTAACGACGAAGTGGCTAAAATTCAGCGCCAGTACCTCGACGGTGTTATCACGGGCGAGGAACGCTACAACAAGGTCGTTGACACCTGGTCCAAGACCAACGACGAGCTGACCGACATCATGATGAAGACCCTCAAACAAGACAAGGACGGTTTCAACTCGATTTACATGATGGCCGACTCGGGAGCGCGAGGTTCCAAGAACCAAATTCGTCAGTTGGCAGGTATGCGCGGTTTGATGGCGAAGCCCTCAGGCGATATCATTGAACTCCCCATCCGTTCGAACTTTAAAGAAGGTCTCTCGGTTATCGAATTTTTTATCTCGACGAACGGTGCTCGAAAAGGTCTGGCGGACACGGCTCTTAAAACAGCCGACGCCGGCTACCTGACTAGAAGGCTGGTCGACATCGCGCAGGACGTCGTGGTGAACGACGAGGACTGCGGTACGATCAACGGTATCGACGTTTCGGCCATCAAGGATGGTGAGGAGGTTCGTGAATCTCTCTCCGAGCGCATTTCGGGCCGATTTACCCTGGAGCGCGTCAAGCATCCCATCACCGGTGAAATTATCGTCGACGTCAACGAAGAGATATCGAACGAAAAAGCTCTGGCGATTGAAGAATTGGGCATTGAAACTGTCCGGGTTCGTTCTGTCCTGACCTGTGAAGCCAAGCATGGGGTCTGTCAAAGATGCTACGGCCGAAATTTGGCAACCAACAGGACTGTCAATATCGGCGAAGCTGTCGGTATTATCGCGGCGCAGTCCATCGGCCAGCCTGGTACTCAGCTCACGATGCGAACCTTCCATATCGGCGGTGTTGCAACAAAGGGTGCCGAAGAAAACAAAACGGTCCTCAAGTACCCCGTCATCGTCAAAGAGGTCCGAGGAAGCTCGGTGCCGCAGCAAGACGGAAACCTTCTTTTCACGCGTAAAGGAAGCCTGACCGTGGCGAAAATTTTCGACACGATTGAGGTGGGTGCCGGCGATAAACTCGTTGTCCAGGAAGGACAAAAGGTGATCGACGGTTTGCCTCTGATCGAACGAAAGGGTCAAACTGTCACCTCAAAACATATTGCCTTTGTCTACATCAAGGACAAACGCCTTTTCCTGGTCTCACAGGAGATGAAGGTCGAGATTCGAAACGGCTCGACGCTTTTTGTCAAAGCAGGCGACGTCGTTGCCGCGAATGAAACACTTGCGACTTTTGACCAGTTTGCCGAGCCGATCATCGCTGAAGCAACCGGGATTGTCAAATTTAAGGATATCATCCTCGGAACGACACTGCGCGAAGAAGTAAACCCCGACACGGGAAACATCGAAAAGAAAATTACGGACTACGCCCTGGAAGAACTCGATCCTGCTATTTTCATTCTGGATGAGAATAATCTTGATAAGGTTTTGGCGTCCTACGTTCTTCCTGGCGGAGCCTACCTTTCGATTGAAGAGGGGACCAAGGTCCGCAGCGGCGCCGTGCTGGCCAAGTTGCTCAAAGAATCAGGCAAAACCCAGGATATTACGGGTGGTTTGCCCCGAGTTCAGGAGCTTTTTGAGGCGCGCCGGCCCAAAAGCGGTGCTGTGCTTTCCAAAATTAGCGGTATTGCACGTCTGAAGCCGATATCAAAAGGGAAGCGAATTATTGAGATCGAAGATCCTTACGGTGGCATTCATTTGCACAAGGTTCCCGTCGGAAAGCTTCTTCTCGTCCGCGACGGTGACCCTGTAGAAGCCGGCGAACCCTTGTGTGACGGTACGGTTGACCCCCACGATGTGCTGGAAGTTTCGGGGGAAAACGCCTTGCAGGCGTTCTTAGTCAACGAAGTTCAAGGAATTTACCGCCTTCAGGGTGTCAAAATCGACGACAAACACATCGGAATCATCATTCGTCAGATGATGCGTAAGGTCGAAATCATGGAAGTCGGCGACACCAAGTTTATTTTTGGTCAGTCGGTGGATAAGTACAACTTCCACAGGGAAAATGAACGGATCGTTCGCGAAGGTGGTCAGGCCGCCGTGGCTCGGCCTCTGCTTTTGGGGATCACCCGCGCTTCCCTCAACATCGAGTCGTTTATTTCTGCAGCTTCTTTCCAGGAGACGACAAAGGTGCTCACAAATGCGGCCATCGCCGGAAAAATTGATGAGCTCCGCGGCTTGAAGGAAAATGTCATCATCGGGCACCTGATACCTGCCGGTACTGGGATGAAGAAATATAAAAATCTCAGGTTGTTCGATCAAAACCGGGAAGACTTGGACGCTCACATCGCTGAAATTCTTGAAACCCGCCGACGCGACAAAGAACAGGCGGCCCTCGAAGAAAATCGTAAAGCGATGGCGATGATGGAAGAGGAGTCTGACGACGAAGAATGAAAGGGGGGCGGGGCAGGTCTCTTGCCCTGCCTGCCTGATCTGTGCTACTGTAACCTGATTTTCTGGGGCCCGACATGCTGACCTTTTGTTAAAAGGACGGGTACCCGGGATGGAATGTGGTTGCCATTGGCAACCTGTCATGGAGAGCTTCATGCCTACCATTAACCAGTTGGTGCGCTCTGGTCGAGACAAGGTTCTTTCAAAAACCAAGTCTCCTGCTTTGCAATCCTGTCCTCAAAAACGTGGTGTTTGTACTCGTGTAATGACGGTTACACCCAAAAAACCGAACTCAGCTCTGAGAAAAGTTGCCCGTGTTCGCCTTTCCAACGGAATTGAAGTGACGGCTTACATTCCTGGCATTGGGCACAACCTTCAGGAACACTCTGTTGTCGTGATTCGCGGCGGTAGGGTTAAGGACCTTCCGGGTGTTCGTTACCACATCATCCGTGGAGCCAAAGACGCTCTGGGTGTTGCTAAGCGGATGAGAAGTCGCTCAAAATACGGCGCAAAACGGCCAAAGGCGTAAGGGGGATTTTTAAATGCCGAGAAAAAGCTATGACGCAAACCGTCCTCTCTCTCCGGACCCCTTGCATAACTCCATTGTCGTGGCGAAATTTGTCCGCCGCATGATGCAGCACGGCCAGCTGATGACCTCTCAAAAGATCCTTGAGGGTGCTTTTGGGATTCTGAAAGAAAAATCAGGCCGTGAACCTTTGGAAGTTTTTCTGAAGGCTCTTGATAACGTCAAGCCTGTTGTTGAGGTTAAGTCCCGCCGAGTTGGTGGGTCAACCTACCAAGTGCCTGTTGAAATTCGAGACTCTCGCCGCGAAGCCCTTTCGCACCGCTGGATCATTCTTGCGAGCAGAGGACGGAGTGGAAAGTCGATGGCAGAGAAACTGGCTGCCGAGCTTTTTGATGCTTTTAATAACACAGGGACAGCCTTTAAGAAAAAAGAGGATACTCATCGCATGGCTGAGGCCAATAAAGCCTTCAGTCATTACAAGTGGTAGATTCTCTGATTTGATAGTTGACAGAAGTTTTGCAATCTGTTAGCTTGTCCAAGAGTTTTTGACCCTTCGGGGCAAGTGCTAAAATAGGCTTAAGCCTCCTTTGGCACCTCTGCCGGAAGGTAGCGTTCTTTGGTGGTGTTTGAAAGAAAAGGCAAACTGCTGATTTTGTCAGTAAGTGCGTTTCTTGGATAAACCCAAGTCATTTTGACTGTTGTACTTACGACCGTCCGATGTCTAACCTCTTTGCGCACCTCTGGCAGAAAACGATAAAGATCATTTAAGATCTTTGCACCATTTTTTAATTAGAATGGTTTAAGTTTGAAACCTAATAGGTTGCTGTACTTATTGAAAAATAAGCCAAGGAGGAAGGGATGGCTAAGGAAAACTTCGTTCGTTCGAAGCCCCATATCAACGTTGGAACTATTGGTCACGTCGACCATGGTAAAACGACCTTAACTGCTGCACTCACGTCTTACTGTGCTAAGAAGCATGGTGGAAAAGAAATGAAATACGAGGATATCGATAACGCTCCTGAAGAAAAAGAGCGCGGTATCACGATTAATACGCGGCACGTTGAGTACGAATCTAATGCTCGTCACTACGCCCACGTCGACTGTCCCGGACACGCTGACTATGTTAAAAACATGATCACGGGTGCTGCACAGATGGATGGTGCTATTCTTTTGGTTGCGGCCGACTCGGGTCCGGAGCCGCAAACGCGCGAACATATTCTTTTGGCTAAACAGGTCGGGGTTCCTAATATGGTCGTCTTCATGAACAAGATGGACCTTGCTGACCCTGAATTGGTTGAACTTGTTGAAATGGAAGTTCGAGATCTTTTGACTCTTTACGGGTTTAATGGTGAAAAAACTCCTTTTATCAAAGGTTCGGCTTTCAAGGCCATGTCTAATCCCAACGATCCTGAGGCGACAAAGTGTCTTGATGAGCTCCTTGAAACCATGGATAAGTACTTTATCATTCCTGAACGTCCTCTGGATAAACCTTTCCTGATGCCGATTGAAGACGTTTTTTCGATTTCTGGTCGCGGTACCGTTGTTACGGGCCGTGTCGAACAGGGTAAGGTTAAAATTGGTGATACTTGTGAAATTGTTGGAATTAAACCGACTCTTTCAACGGTTATTACTGGCGTTGAAATGTTCAATAAAAATCTGGATGCGGGTCAGGCTGGCGATAATATCGGTGCTTTGTTGCGCGGTATTGAAAAGAACCAGGTGGAACGTGGTCAGGTTTTGGCAGCTCCTAAGTCTATTACGCCTCACACGAAATTTAAAGCGACAATTTACTGCTTGAGCAAGGAAGAGGGTGGCCGTCATAATCCGTTCTTCACTGGCTATCGCCCCCAGTTCTACTTCCGAACGACGGACGTAACGGGTTCGGTAACCCTTCCTGCTGATAAGCAAATGGTTATGCCTGGCGATAACACGGAACTAACTGTCGAATTGATCCATCCTATTGCTATGGATAAAGGACTTCGCTTTGCCATCCGTGAAGGTGGACGCACTGTTGCTTCCGGCCAAGTTATTGAAGTTATTCAGTAAAAGAATGAGTAAAAGTTCCGTTCTTAGGAGCGGAACTTCTTTTTTTGGGAGATAGGGATGGCAAGTGACAGAATTCGTGTAAGATTGCGCGGTTTCGATGTAGAGTTGGTTGATCAGAGTGCGAAAGCAATCGTGCAGACCGTAAACAAAGCGGGAACAAAGGTGGCAGGCCCTATTCCGCTTCCTACGAAGATCAATAAGTTTACTGTTTTGCGATCTCCTCACGTCAATAAAAAGTCTCGGGAACAATTTGAAATGCGAACGCACAAGCGTTTGATTGATATTCTCGAGCCCACCCCCGCAGTTATGGAAGCTTTAATGAAATTAGAGCTCCCGGCTGGTGTCGATGTGGATATTAAGCAGTAATACTGAGGTTAGAAAATGATCGGAGTTATCGGAAGAAAGATTGGGATGACTCAGGTTTTCGATGAAAGTGGAAAACTCACACCTGTCACCGTGATTAAAGTAGAACCGAATGTTGTTTTAGCTCAGCGTGAGATGGAAAAACATGGTTATAAGGCCTTGGTTGTTGGGACTACTCCTGCAAAAGAAAAGGCTTTAACAAAACCTGAACTAGGTCAATTTGTCGAAGGTGTCGCTCCTCAACGTTTAGTTTTGGAGTTTCGTAACTTTGAAAAAGATTGCAAGGTTGGTGAAAGTTTTGGCCTTGAGCTTTTCGAAAATACTGGTTTTGTTGATGTGAGCGGTGTCTCGAAAGGAAAGGGTTTCCAAGGCGTTATGCGCCGCTACAACTTTAAGGGCGGTGAAGAGACTCATGGCTCTAAGTTTCACCGTGAGCCTGGATCGACGGGTCAGTCGACGACACCTCGTAAAACCTTTAAGGGTGTCAAGTTGCCCGGTCATATGGGCCGTGAAAAGGTTACGATTCTGAATCTTCGCATCGTTAAGGTTGATCAAGAAAATCAAGTTGTTCTGGTGAAGGGAGCTATTCCTGGAGCTAGAAATAGTTATGTTATTGTTCGTCATGCGGTAAAGAGGTAAGGGATATGGAAAAGAAAGTCTATTCCGTTCAAGGAAAAGAGATTAAAACCATAACTCTTTCAGATGAGGTGTTTGCCCGAGAGATCAGTGAAGGTTCAATCTATAACGCGATCAAGAATGAGCTTGCTAATCTCAGGGTTGGTACTGCAGATACGAAAACAAGAGCCGATGTCCACGGCGCTCACCAAAAACTTTGGAAACAAAAAGGCACTGGGCGTGCTCGTATGGGAACAAAGCAGTCCCCTGTTTGGGTAGGCGGTGGTGTGGTTTTTGGTCCTCATCCGAGAGACTATAGTTATGCTATGCCTCGCAAGGTCAAGCAGTTGGCTATGAAATCGATTCTGAGTTTAAAGGCAGCCACTGACGGGTTTAAACTCGTGGAGAATTTTACAGTCCCAACGGGAAAAACGGCTGACCTTGTAAAGATTCTTAAGAATTTAGTAGCACTCAAAGAAAAGACTGTCATTATCCTGAAAGATGATGATGAGTTTTTCAAACGGGCTGCGAGAAATCTTCCCTGGTTAAGTTTCCTTACTTTTAATCGACTTCGTGCTCACGATCTTTTTTACACCAAGAATCTTCTTGTTATGGAGTCAGCGGCAGTGAATCTTTCGGGGTTTTATTCCTCTGAAAAGAGTGAGGTTTGAAGATGGAAAACTTAGCTGTAATTATAAAGCCGCTTTTGACTGAAAAGTCGAATCTTTTGCGAGAAGGAAAGTCCAAGAAGTATGCTTTCCGTGTCGATGCAAGAGCGAATAAATTTCAGATCCGACAAGCTGTTGAAGCCCTGTTTAACGTAAAGACAACGAACTGTCACATCATTAATGTGATCGGCAAAAAGAAGAGTTTGGGGATGCGTGGTGGTCGCCGAACTCCTGGCACGACTTCGGCCTGGAAAAAAGCTTACGTTACTTTGGTCGCTGATCAGAAGATTGAAAAGTTTGAAGGCGTTTAACGGAGTAATATAAGATGGCGATAAAAACTTTTAATCCAGTAACAAAAAGTCTTCGTGGTACTGCCCTCCTGCGTTACGATGACATAACTCGTTCGACCCCCGAAAAGTCTTTGACTACAGGTAAAATGGAGAAGGCTGGCCGTTCTAACGGTCGCATCAGTGTTCGCAGAAAGGGTGGTGGGCATAAAAAACTTCTGCGCTTGGTCGATTTTCACCGCGAAAAATTTGGCGTGCCTGCCGTTGTTAAAGAAATCGAGTACGATCCCAATCGTTCTTCACACTTGGCCCTTTTGTCCTACAAGGATGGGGTTAAACGCTATATTCTGGCTCCGCGGGGCGTTAAAGTGGGTGATGCTTTGATGAGTGGACCACAGGCGCCCATTCGTGATGGCAATGCGCTTCCTTTGGAAAATATTCCTGTGGGAAGAAATATTCACGGCATTGAGTTGCAGTTGGGTAAAGGCGCTCAGTTGGCACGTTCTGCGGGTACATCGGCTCAACTGGCTGGTTTTGACGGTGATTACGCGATAGTTAAACTTCCTTCCGGTGAAATGCGAATGGTCTTTAAAAAATGTATTGCGACCATTGGCGAAGTCGGAAATGAAGATCATATGAACGTCAAGATTGGCAAAGCAGGGCGTAACCGTTGGCTGGGAAAACGTCCGTCCGTCCGTGGTGTGGCTATGAACCCTGTTGATCACCCCCTGGGCGGTGGACAGGGCAAGACCTCGGGTGGTCGTCATCCTGTAACCCCTTGGGGACAGCCAACAAGAGGTTATAAAACCCGTCAAAAGAACAAGTCTTCCGATCGCTTTATTATTAAGCGACGGAAGTAGGAGTGAATCGTGTCTCGATCTGTTAAGAAAGGTCCGTACATTGCGAAGCATCTCTACAAAAAAATTGTTGAGATGGGAAAGGATAACGATCGAAAGATGGTTAAAACCTATTCTCGTACCTCCACTGTTATTCCTGAAATGGTGGGTTTCACAATTTCTGTCTACAATGGAAAAACTTGGATTCCTGTTTACATTACTGAGGATTTGGTTGGTCATAAATTAGGAGAATTTTCTCCTACTCGGACCTACCGTGGTCATGCGGGCTCCGATAAAAAGGCAGGGAAAAAATAATGGAGACAAATAAAGGCTTTTCGGCCTTTGCGCGTGGGCTTCCCATGTCGGCAAAGAAAGTCCGCCCGCTGGCTGACCATTTGCGGCGAAAGAAAGTTTCTGATGTCTTGGCCTTGCTTGAAGTTATGCCGCATAAAGGTGCTTACTTTTTAAAGAAAGTGATTCAGTCAGCTGCTTCAAACGCTGTTTATCAAAATAAGCAACTTGATGAGGATCAGCTCGTTGTTTCTCGTCTGATGATCGACGAAGGTCAAAGCTCGACTAAGGTTTGGCCCCGTGCCCGTGGTCGAGCAGACCGTTTGAAAAAACGCACCTGCCACATAACTGTTGAAGTCGAAGAAAAAGGAGCGAAGTAATCCATGGGCCAGAAAGTTCATCCATACGGTTTACGGCTCGGTATCAATAAAACTTGGAAATCCCGTTGGTTTGTTGATCCCCGGGACTACGCCAAGACGCTTCATGAAGATCTTAAATTGCGAAAGGCAATTATGGATTTGCCCGAAACCAAGGGTGCCGATATTTCGGATCTTGAAATTGTTCGCCAGCCTCAAAGAATTACGGTTGTTATTAATACAGCTCGTCCTGGTGTGATCATCGGTTCTAAGGGTGCCAACATTGAAAAGATTGGAGAAAGCCTTCAAAAGCTTGTGGATAAGAAAGTTTCCATAAAAATTAAGGAAATTAAGAAGCCAGAAGGTGACGCTCAGATTGTGGCCTTGAATGTCGCGCGTCAACTTAAAAATCGTGGCTCATTTCGAAAGGCTTTAAAACAGGCGATCACGAATTGTATGAAGACCGGTGCGCAAGGTATTAAGATCATGATTTCAGGTCGCTTGGGTGGTGCCGAGATGGCTCGTACCATGCAACTGAAAGAAGGTCGCGTTCCTTTGCAAACATTAAGGGCCAACCTGGATTATGGTTTTGCGGAAGCATTTACGACTTATGGTGCTATTGGTGTCAAAGTTTGGGTTTTTAACGGTGATATTTACGAAAAAAACTCAAAAGAAGACGCTGGTGTTTTGGTTAAGAAAAGTCTCGATAAGAAGGATGGGAACTAATCGTGTTAGCACCTAAGCGCATGAAGTTCAGGAAGAAACAACGCGGACATTTTCGTGGCGTAGCAACGACTTGTAATACTCTGGCTTTTGGCGAATTCGCGCTTGCAGCTGTTGAAACTCTTTGGATCACAAACCGTCAGATAGAAGCTGCGCGTGTTGCCATGACTCGTCACATTAAACGCGGTGGTAAGGTTTGGATCAGAATTTTCCCTGATATGCCTTATACGAAGAAACCTGCTGAAACTCGTATGGGTAAGGGAAAGGGAAATGTGGAAGGTTGGGTTGCTTTAGTTAAACCTGGCACGGTTATTTTTGAAATGGCTGGTGTTTCGCAAGAATTAGCCACTGAAGCCATGGCCTTGGCGAGTGCTAAGCTTCCGATTAATACAAAGTTTATTCAAAGACGGGAGTTGGGTGGATCATGAAAGACCGTTTCAAAGAAATCTCCAGGGCAGAAGCCCTGGCTAAGGTTGCCGAACTTAAAAAGGAATACCTTGATTTTCGTTTTCAAATGGTTTTGGGCCATGTTGAAAATCCACTTCACAAACGGACATTGCGTCGTCAGATCTCTCGTTTGAACACGATTGTTTCTGAGTTTGATCGGGGAGTAAGGAAGGCTTAACATGACAGACGTAAAGATCATTAAGAAGATTTTTCAAGGTAAAGTCGTTAGTGACAAGATGGAAAAGACGATCACGGTTCTTGTAGAACGTCGAACTCTGCATCCTATTTATCAAAAATATGTTACGCAGAGCAAAAAGTTTAAAGCTCACGATGAAACCAATGATGCGAAGGTTGGTGATATTGTTCGGATCATCGAATGTCGCCCGATCAGTAAAGACAAAACCTGGAATCTTCTTGAGATTGTCGAGCGGGCAAGGTAAAGGGGTAGGTTATGGTTCAGCAAGAAACCTTTTTGAATGTTGCTGATAATACCGGCGCAAAGCTGGTGCAGTGCATTCGTGTGTTGGGTGGTACAAGTCGTAAGTATGCCAGTGTTGGTGACCTGATTATTGTTGCTGTTAAAGAGTCGATTCCTACGGCAATGGTTAAGAAGGGTGACGTTCAGACAGCTGTTGTCGTTCGTGTGCACAAGGAGTATAGGCGTCCTGACGGAACATATATCCGTTTTGATGACAACGCTTGTGTGATTATTGATGAGGCTTATAATCCCAAAGGTAAAAGAATATTTGGGCCTGTAGCACGTGAACTTCGTGATAAAGATTTTATGAAGATCATTTCCCTGGCTCCGGAAGTAGTGTGAGGTTTGAGATGAAGACCAAACTGAAGAAAAATGACCTTGTTAAGATTCTTACGGGAAAAGACAAGGGGAAGACCGGTCATATCATTGAGATCGATCCTGTCAAGGAACGTGTCCTTGTTGAAGGCTGCAATATGAAGAAAAAAACCATGAAGCCGCGCAGTCAGCAAGACAAAGGTGGCATCATGGAAATTGAGGGATCTTTGCACCTCTCGAACGTCATGGCGGTCACAAAAAACGGTAAACCTTCTCGCCTGGGTTTTAGATTTGAAGAGGGCAAAAAAATTAGGTTTGCTAAATCAACTGGGGAGGCTCTTTGATGGCTGAAAAGAAAGCCTCGACAACTTATCATCCTCGCCTCAAGGTGATCTATAAAGATAAGGTTGCCAAGGAATTGATGGAAGAATTTCAATATTCATCGGTTATGCAGGTGCCTAAGATTGAAAAGGTTGTTGTAAGTGTTGGCATGGGGGAAGCTCTTAATAACAAGAAGCTTTTGGATGCCACAGTGAAGGAACTTGGTCAGATTACGGGTCAAAAAGCTGTAAAAACCAAAGCAAGAAAATCTGTCGCAAACTTTAAAGTGCGCGAAGGCCAAGAAATTGGCGCGATGGTGACTTTGCGCGGTGATACGATGTACGAATTTCTTGACCGATTGTTGAGCGTTGCTCTTCCTCGCGTTAAAGATTTTCGTGGCGTCAATGCAAATGCGTTTGACGGTCATGGCAATTATTCTTTGGGGATAACTGAGCAGATCATTTTCCCTGAGATTGATTATGATAAAATTGAGAAAGTGAGCGGGTTAAACGTAGCTATCGTTACGTCGGCTCCCACGGATCAAGAAGCTAGAAGCCTTTTGAAAAGGCTTGGCATGCCCTTTAAGAGGTAATTTATGGCTAAAAAATCTCTGATTATCAAAAGCCAAAAAAAGCAGAAGTACTCTACTCGACAGTACAATCGCTGTCTGGTTTGTGGTCGTCCGCGTGGTTATATCAGTAAGTTTCAATTGTGCCGCTTGTGTTTCCGGAAGTATGCCAGTGAAGGCCTTCTCCCCGGCGTAACCAAGTCGAGCTGGTAGTGGAGGAAGAAAGAAGTGTCTGTTTCCGATCCAATTGCTGACATGCTGACGAAAATCCGAAACGCCAGCGAAGCCAAGTTCGAAAAAGTTGACATCGCAACCTCAAAGCTAAAACTCGAAGTTGTGAAGATTCTTAAGAATGAAGGCTATATAAAAAACTTTAAGAAAGTTGTCCAAGACGGTCAAAATGCCTTGAGGATTTTCTTAAAGTACGATGATAAGAATTCTGGAGTTATCCATGGTCTCCGGTCGTATTCTACACCGGGACGTCGGGTTTATTCAGGGTATAAAGAAATGCCTCGCGTTTTGAATGGTTATGGAACTCTGATTGTTTCAACATCTCAAGGCGTAACAACAGGTCGAAAAGCTGCTGAAAAGAAAGTCGGCGGCGAGTTGATCTGTACGGTTTGGTGAGTTAAGGAGATCTGGAATGTCTCGTATAGGCAATATGTCCATAGAAGTGCCTAAGGGCGCTAAGGTCAGTTTTTCAGGTGATCTTTTTACTGTCGAAGGACCGAAAGGAAAACTGACTCAGAGCTATGATCCTTGTATTAGTTTTACCCAAGAGGGCTCCTTGATTCGAGTTGTTCGTTCGAGCGAGGAAAAATCTGTTAAAGCTAAGCACGGGCTTTACCGCAATCTTTTGAATAATATGCTGATCGGTGTCGTTCAGGGTTTTTCTCGAGTTTTGGTAATCAATGGTGTCGGGTACCGGGGAGAAGTCAAAGGAAACATTTTGACTCTGAACTTGGGCTACTCGAATCAAATTGAGTACATGATCCCTAAAGGTGTTCAAATCGCTGTTGAAAACAATACAAAGATTTCAATAGCTGGAATTAGCAAAGAACAAGTGGGTCAGGTTGCCAGTGAGATTCGTAGTCTGCGAGCTCCTGAACCTTACAAAGGGAAGGGAATTCGCTACGAAGACGAGACGATTCGGCGCAAGGTCGGAAAGTCAGGCGTTAAGAAATAACGGGAGTTGGGCATGAAGAAACTGATTGCAAAAGCAAAACGCAGACAACGAAGGAAGCTTCGTATTCGAGAGATTGTGCGCGGAACTTCTTCTCGTCCGCGGTTGAGTGTTTTTCGATCCAATCTCCATTTTTATTGTCAGGCAATTGACGATCTGAGCGGTACAACTTTAGTTGCTGTGTCTGACCTTGAAAAGGATCTCCAGGCTAAAACCATGAATTCTGAGACTGTCAAGAAACTGGGTCAGACCTTGGGAAAGCGGCTTAAAGAGAAAAAGATCGAGACTGTTGTTTTTGACCGTGGTGGTTTTCAGTATCACGGTGTCATTAAGAATTTTGCCGATGCAATTCGCGAATCGGGCATCAAGTTCTAAGGGGTAAGTATGGATCAGGCTAGAGATAATAAAGAGTACGTTGAAAAACTGATCCGGCTGAACCGGGTTGCTAAAGTCGTGAAAGGCGGACGGCGATTTTCTTTTTCAGCCATGGTCGTAGTTGGGGACCGTAACGGAAACGTTGGTTATGGCTTTGGTAAAGCTAATGACGTTTCTGAAGCTATCCGCAAAAGCGTAGAGAAGGCAAAACGAAATATGATGAATGTTCCTGTTAAGAATGGAACTTTGCCACATGAGTTGAATACGACCTATAAAAGTTCACACGTGCTTTTAAAACCGGCAGCGCCCGGTACGGGTATTATTGCGGGCGGCCATGTCCGAGCAGTTATGGAAGCTGTGGGTGTGAAAGATGTCCTGAGCAAGTCGATCGGCTCTGGTAATTCTGTCAATGTCGTCAAAACAGTTTTTAAAGGTTTTGTAGAAATGATCGACGCCAAAAAAATGTCTTTAGGACGTGGTAAAGCGTTGAAGGAACTGTGGGGTTAGGCGATGGCAAAAAAAATTCGCGTCAAGCTCGTACGGAGCACGATTGGTAAGAATCCGAATCAAGTTGCTACTGTTAAAGCTCTTGGTTTGCGAAAAATAGGTTCAGAAGTGGAGTTTGAGGTCAACGCTTCCCTTTTGGGCATGGTTGAGACCGTGGCACACCTGGTGGTGTGGGAGGATGTTAAATAATGGAAAATCCGTATATTCTCAGAGCTCCCATCGGTGCAAACACGAAGAAAACGATTATTGGACGCGGTCGATCTAGCGGGACGGGTGGAACTTCTGGTCGAGGAAATAAAGGACAAAAATCTCGTTCTGGCGGGGGTGTTCGACTTGGCTTTGAAGGTGGTCAGACTCCCTTGTTTAGGCGTTTGCCTTCCCGGGGTTTTTCAAATGCCGTTTTTACGGTCAGATATTCTGTAGTTAACCTTTCTCTTCTCGAGCAAGCTTATGAAAATGGCGATACCGTCAATTTTGAGTCTCTTGTGGCTAAAGGCTTGATTAAGCGAAGCGAGACCCTTGTTAAGGTTCTCGGAAAAGGTACCTTGACCAAGAAACTTACTGTCTCTGTCGACAAGCTTTCTGAAAGCGCTAAATCCGCGATCGAGAAAGCCGGTGGAAAGGTTGTTTCTGTGGTCGAAAATTCTTAGTGGGATCATAGAATGGCTGGAACCGCGCTTGTCGACATTTTTCGCATCAAGGATCTTCGGGACAGAATTTTTTTCACCATCGGTGTGCTTCTAGTTTTTCGTCTGGGAGCTGTTTTGCCGATTCCTGGAATTAATGTCACTGCTCTAAAGACTTTTTTCTCTCATCAGCAGTCTAATGGAAGTTCCCTGACAGATTATTTTAACTTCTTTTCAGGTGGAGCTTTCGACCATTTTTCTTTGTTCATGTTAGGCATTATGCCCTACATTTCAATGTCGATCATTATGCAATTGATCGTGGTTGTTTTTCCTCGAATGAAGAAAATTCAGGAAGAAGACGGTGGACGAAAAAAGATCCAACGATGGACGCGCATTGGAACTGTCGGAGTTTGTCTGATTCAGTCCTACGCTGTGACTTCTTACGCAAAAAGTATACCTGATGCTGTTTCAATTTCCCACTGGGCTTTTGTGTTAATAGCGATGCTGACAGTGACGACGGGAACCTTATTCCTCATGTGGATGGGCGAACAAATCAATCAACGCGGAATTGGTAACGGTATTTCTTTGTTGATTTTTACGGGTATCGTAGCTCGAATCCCTGATGCAGTTTATCAGTTGTTTCAAGCCATTCAACGTGGTGATCTTAACCCCGTCTTTGTTATTCTTGTCTTTCTGTTGTTTGTTGTCGTTATTGCCTTGGTTATATTCGAGCAGCAAGGGATGCGAAAAATCCCAGTCCACTACGCCAAGCGTGTTGTTGGAAAAAAATTATTTGGGGCGCAGAACACCTATATTCCTTTTAAACTTAACCCTTCTGGCGTTATTCCCATCATCTTTGCGAGTTCTTTCTTGATGTTTCCGCTCCAGATTGCAGGAAATTTGGGTGGCTCAGTACCTTGGTTGGCTGCGGTGGCCGAGTTTCTTCGTCCCCACGATTGGCCATATTTGGCTATTTACACCTTATTGATTATTTTCTTTGCTTATTTCTACACACAGGTTACCTTGAACCCCGTTGAAATTTCTAAACAAATTCGTGAAAACGGTGGCTCGATCCCCGGTATTCGTTCTGAAAAAATGGAAGAGCATTTGACAAGAATCTTGAATAGGATTATCCTTCCGGGGTCCTTGTTCTTGGCTCTTATCGCGGTCATTCCTCAATTGATTGTGATGTGGATACCCGGTTTCCCTCAGGCGCTTGCCTACATTATGGGCGGTACTTCTCTCCTGATTTTGGTTGGTGTTGACCTGGATACGATGAACCAAATTGAAGGACATCTGAGAATGCATCACCATGAAGGGTTTGCTAAGAAAGGCAAAATCCGGTCCAGGAATTTATAGGAGATTTGCTGAATGAAAGTTAGAGTCAGCGTTAAACCAATTTGTGATCAGTGCAAAGTCATTCGCAGACATGGTGTTTTACGAATTATTTGTACTAACCCCAAGCATAAACAAAGACAGCGATAAGGAAAATATTTATGGCCAGAATTGCGGGTATTGATCTTCCCAACAAACATATTGACATTGCTTTGACCTACATTTATGGGATAGGAAGAGCTTCTGCTACGAAGATTTGTCAAAAAACGAAAATTGATCCTGACAAGAAGACAAATGATCTCAATCAGGATGAAGTCAATGAGCTGAGGAAAATTATTGAGAATGACTTTGTTGTGGAAGGGCGCTTGCGTTCCGAAGTTTCTCTTAATATTAAAAGATTGATGGATATTGGTTGCTATCGGGGATTAAGGCACCGGCGGGGTTTGCCGGTCAGAGGTCAACGGACAAAGACCAATGCCCGTACGCGTAAAGGTAAGCGGAAGACAGTTGCGAACAAGAAGAAGTAAGCGGGGGCATAATTTTGGCTAAGGTTAAGAAGAAGAAAGAAAAAAAGATTGTTTTTGAAGGGAATGTTTTTATACAGGCTACATTCAATAACACTATTGTGACTGTTACTGATATGCGCGGTAATGCTCTTTCATGGGCATCAGCTGGCGGATTGGGTTTTCGTGGTGCTAAGAAGTCTACCCCTTTTGCAGCCCAAACAACTGCTGAAAATGCGGTAAATAAGGCAAAAGAGTACGGACTTCGTGAATTGCACGTTTATGTTAAGGGACCTGGTGTTGGGCGAGAATCTGCTATTCGTTCGATGGGCGCTCTTGGCTTCCGTGTGAAGAGCATTCACGATGTTACTCCTATTCCGCACAATGGTTGCCGTCCTCGTAAAAGTCGGCGTGTCTGATTTAGTTCAGTTCAAACCGACTCAGGGAGTGACCGGTCTTAGGATCGGTCCTTTTATTGTTCCGAGGATATTAAGGAGTTGAAATGGCGAGAAAAAATCTTTTAAAGGGCTTTAAACGACCGAAAGGCCTGCATTTCGAACAGAGTGATCTGAGTCCGAATTATGGCAAATTTATCGCTTACCCTTTTGAACGCGGATTCGGGCATACGATCGGCAACACCCTGCGGCGTGTTCTTCTCTCCTCGATTCAGGGTTATGCGGTTTCGGGTATTCGTATCACGAGCTTTAATGAAGCTGGAACTCCCCATCTTCTCTCGAGTGAGTTTGAGCCTATTCCCGAAGTTGTTGAGGATACTGCGGTTATTTTGGCAAACCTCAAGAGTTTGCAGCTGAAGGTTCCTGGCGACCTGGATTCAGTGACGATTCTTGTTGAAGCCAAGGGAAAAGACAAATCGAGCATCACTGGCGCTGACCTGTGCGTGTCCGGAGTTGAGGTCATGAATCCAGATTTGCACATTGCAACCCTTTCTGGCAAAGCCAACCTAGAGCTTGAAATTCAGATAGACCTCGGGCGCGGTTACGTTCCTGCAGAAGTCCATGAGAAAAGCGTGGAAGTTCAAAACACGATTGCTGTGGATTCAATTTTCTCGCCGATCAAAAAAGTCAAATACGCCGTTGAAGACACTCGTGTTGGACAACGCGCTGACTTTGATAAGCTTATCCTTGAGATCTGGACCGATGGGACGATTTCTCCCGAAAATGCCTTAGCTGAAGCTGCTAAGATTTCCAAAGATCATTTCAGCATTTTTATAAACTTTAATGAAGATGATATCTCAGGGGACGCTGAAATCACTGAGGATGAGGTAGCTGTTAAGGCCTTGTTGAACACTCCTGTCGAGGATCTTGAGTTGTCCGTTCGTTCGAGCAACTGCTTGAAAAACGCTAACATCAAAACAATTGGCGAACTGATCCATAAGTCTGAGGACGACATTGCCAAAACTCGTAACTTTGGTAAAAAGAGTCTTGAAGAAATCAAACTCAAGCTAAAAGAAAGAAACCTTTCTTTTGGTATGAATGACACCAGTCAAATTATCCAGGCGATGAAACTCGCCCAGCAGAACAAGGAAGCTGTATGAACAACAAGACAGGTTTCAACCGACTTAATCGTCGGGCTGGACAACGACGAGCGTTACTGAAAAACATGGTAACCTCTTTATTCCAGTACGAAAGAATTACTACGACTAAGGCCAAGGCTTTGGAGGTTCGCCGTTTTGCAGAAAAAATGGTAACCCGTGCCAAGGTGGACTCGGTTCACAACCGAAGGGAAGTTTCCAAAACTATTACAAATGAGACGGTTCTTAGAAAACTTTTTACAGTTCTCGGGCCGCGTTTCCAATCTCGAATGGGCGGCTACACACGGATTTTGAAAATTGGGCAGCGTTATGGTGATGCGGCTGAAATGGTTCTTTTAGAGTTTGTCGAACGTTCGGGACAAACCGCTGCTCCTGAGGCTCCGACCACCAGCAACAAAAAGTCCAGCTCGGAAGAGACGAAGAAAGCTTCCTCAGCTGAGGCCGCTCAGAGCTCCAAGCCCAAAAAAGCAACTAAAGCTAAAGAAAAAGTTCCAGCTGAGACAAAGTAAACTCGCTGAGATTTTTTGCCGATGATGAAGGAGGTCCTCTATGGGGCCTCCTTTTTTATGTCATCACTTGCCCGACTCTCCATAGCTCTGCTTTTCTCAACCTTGGTTTTTACTGCCTTCGCTCTTGTTGCGTTCACGGGTCTTTTTCCCTGGATTGAAGCTCAATTTTATTTCCCGCGGGTGGTCACCCACCTTCAAAACCGCTTAGAATCACAAGAATCTGGTTTGCTTGAATGGGAAAAGTCGGTTGAAAAGAAAATTCAAGCTTTTGTAGACACAAAAGTCTTAAACGGGGTGTTTGACCCGACACAAAGTCGGTTAAAGATTAAGCAACGCTACCAGACAACAAAACTGTTTCTCCAGGGTTTTCAAAGTGGCGCTATTTTGCGCGTTTCAGACGCTTCCCTGTCAGAATTGCACTTTTCTTCTTCAGACGAAGACATCCTTAGGCAAGGGCAGTTGAGTCTTACCTATAAAAGAGTAACCGATTTAACCGATGCCGCTATCTTAATGACTTTGAAGAAAGATTCTCCATCAGCTCAAAAACAGCTCCTCTGGGACAACAAAAGTCATTCATTTGTTTTTGTCTGGCCTTGGCGAGATCCTGAATCTGATATTTCGGGGCTCCTTCTTTTGACTCTAAGTCTGGAAGACGCTCAGAATTATCTGTTTCAAAAAGATTTATTGGGATTTCACGAGACGTTTTTGATGGCGGGTTGGGGATTGCCTCTTTTTTTTGATTCGGGTCCTCAGGATCCAAGCCTAGAAGCTCGGGTGCAAACTTTGAGCTCACGAGGGGTTTGGCCACCGGTTCAAAAGCTTGCTCAAAGTAGTGAGGGGGCAACCTGGATGCTCATCACAGCGCGGCAACATTCTGGTTCGATCTTTGGAAAACCGGCGGTGCTTGTTTTACAAAACCGGCTCGAACTGAGCTTGGGGTTGAAAGTTATCATCTTAGCCAGCTTTTACACCGTATGTTTTTTACTGATTTTTTTGATTCTGAACGGAAGGGCCGATCCTGTCTCAAACGTGAGTCAAAAAGTTAAAAGATTTCAGATCCAGGTTTTAAAACAGTACCTGGACCAAAAAGAAAAAGAAAAAACACTCGAACTCAGAAAAACGTTGCTGAGGCATTCGGATCAGATCAAGCTGGATATCCTTAAAAGTCTCGGCAAGGTACGTCCCAAGGATGAATCCTGGGTCAGGGATTACATCAGCCGCAGTTGGTCTGAAATTCTGACCCTTTTGGGCGGAAATGAAGGAACTACCCCCGACGACACACCGCAAAAAACTGCTGAGTTGGATTGGAACAAGCTCGAGGCTGTTCTTGAACGAGTGATTTCAAGGGTCGGGTTGAAATTGCAGCCTTCAAGCGCGGAATCGCAAAAACAAGGAAAACAAGACTCAATCCAACGTTTCAACCTTCAGACCAAGGAAAAGCTTGAGGAAGAGGTGGAAGAACTTGAAGAACTTGAAGAGCTCGAAGAGGAGGAAAAAAATCCTGGTTCTGCCGACCGATCAGAGCAAACTGAAGAATTTGAGGAGGCCGAGTCTTTAGAAGAACTCGATGAGGCCGAAGAGCTTGAAGAACTTGAAGAAGCCGAAAGTGTTGAGGACGTCGAAGAAGCCGAAGAAATAACAGAGGGAGAGGAGGGTGATCCGGGAGAGGAACGAGCGACGAGCGCTGCAGTGGAAGAGCTTGAGGAGCTTGAAGATGCCGATGAAGAGCCGCTCACCGACCCAGGATTTCAGCCTGTCTCCGCTTCGGGTTCGAGCGACGCTCAAAAGTACTCGCCGTCCGCTTCTTTTTTACCAGATAATGATAGCTTGAGGTTGCACCAGAACGAAGAGCTCGAAGAACTTGAAGCAGATTCCTCGGGTTTAGCCGACCTTGAGGAGCTGCCCCAGCAAGATGGATCCCTTGAGCTTCTCGGAAAGGTCGATGGACACGACGGCTCTTCCTTTTCCATGAACTCAACCCTCACGGAAGTATTGGAACCAGATGAAGAGGCCGAAGACCTTGAAGAGCTGCTGTCGTTGGAAGAAGGAGAAAATCAGGAGGGGGACAGTCCAAAAAACGGACCCCCGGAAAGGATGTTCATTCCGCTTGAGGAACTGGACAGGGCCTGGGGAACTGGTGATGACCAGGTTTTTGAAGAATCGGGAGACCTTGTCCGGCTTTCAGACCAGGTGTTTCAATCGGTCCAAGAGCCCCAGGATGAGTTTGGTCGTCTTGTCGGAGGTGTCCTGCACAAGGATTCTCCTGTTCTTGTAGAGGAGTTTATTCCTCAGCGAGAATATTGGCCCTGGGTCTGGACGGGGGGCGGATTTGACCTGGAGAGGTTTTTTGGTCCACAAAAACAAGATGTCTCGCGTGTGTTCCGCGGCTTAAACGAGCTTACGAGTGATTTTGGTGCTTTCAGTTGTGCCCTTATAGAGTCGGAAGACGGGGTCTGGAAAGCCACAGCGAGCGTGGGATTCAGCGATCAGGGAAAGTTGCGGCTGAACTTTGTCCCCTCGAGTTCTTTAGCGAAAGACTGCCTGGAGAAGAGGGGAGTCCATGTTTTAGACGGTACGCCAGGGCACAATCGCCTGATATGGGAATCTTTTCACGCTAAGGATGTGCGCTACCTAGGCGCTGTCGTCTTGCTCCCTGGCTTAAGGAATTCTCAACTCGTTTGGTTGCTCCTGGGGTACAAAACCTACCCTCAAAACCTTTTGGACCATTTGAAGCCCAGAATCCTTCAATAAAAACGGTTGCTTTGCTTACAATTTTGTTATATAATCCGTTCACGACAAAAGTGTCGCAGAGGAGTGTTTATGGAAGTCATCCTGACGGTGATCATAAGCCTCGCTGCCGGACTTTTCCTTGGTTGGATTGTACGATGGCTGTACGCCAAATATCAACTTTCTTCTGCGGAGCAAAAAGCCGAACGCATAAAGCAGGAAGCCTCTAAAGAGGCCGAGAACATCAAGAAGGAGATGTTGCTGGAGGCAAAAGACCAGCTCATCCGGGATCGAAACGCCCAAGAACGTGATCTGCGTGAACGGCGAATAGAGGTTCAAAAGCTTGAGAAGCGATTGCTCCAAAAAGAAGACAACCTAGAAAAGAAACTGGCGGGAGTAGAACAACAAATTGCTCTGTTTGCTAAAACAGAAAAAGAATTGGCGGCGCGTGAGGCTGTTCTTTCTGAGCAAGATGAAACTCTCAAGCGAGAGATAGAACGTATTTCAGGCCTCACCGCGGACGAAGCGAAGCGCATCATTATCCAGAAGATGGAAAATGATGCCAAGCACGATGCCCAGGTGATCATCAACAAGATTGAGCAAGAGGCTCTGCATACGGCGGACAAAAAAGCCAGTGACATTTTAGTCACGACCCTGCAGCGTCTGGCCACCGAGGTCACTTCGGAAGTGACGGTAACTTCTGTCAGCTTGCCGAACGAAGAGATGAAAGGGCGGATCATCGGGCGGGAAGGCCGCAACATCCGTACCCTTGAAACTTTGACGGGTGTCGACGTGATCATTGACGACACTCCCGAAGCCGTCGTGATTTCATGTTTTGATCCCATCCGTAAGGTCATTGCAAAAACGTCCTTAGAGCGCCTGATTCAGGACGGAAGGATTCATCCGGCGCGGATTGAAGAAGTCGTCAGCAAGGTGGCCAAAGAAATCACCCAGATGATTTTTGAGGAAGGTGAGCGGGTTTGTTTTGACCTGGGCATCCATAACATGGTCCCTGACCTGGTCAAGGCTTTGGGCCGCCTCCACTTTAGAACCTCGTACGGGCAAAACGTCCTGGCTCATTCGAAAGAGGTCGCCGTTCTGGCTGGTATGCTGGCGGCGGAAATTGGGCTGGATCGAGATATTGCTCGCCGCTCGGCTCTTTTGCACGACATCGGGAAAGGCATGGAATCCGAGGGCGACGAGAACCACGCAGAGTTGGGCGCTGAGTTTGCTAAAAAGATGGGGGAAGATCCCAAGATCGTCAACGGAATCGCCGCGCACCATAACGACGTGGAACCTATTTGCCCTGAATCTGTCCTGGTGCAGATTGCGGACTCCATTTCGGCCAGCAGGCCCGGAGCACGCCGAGAAACTCTGGACAATTACATCAAACGGCTAGAGGGTTTGGAAACAATCGCCAACAGTTTTGAGGGTGTAGAGAAGTGTTACGCGATCCAGGCTGGTCGAGAGGTGAGGATCATTGTGAACAATGAAACGATCAACGACCAGGGAGCCCGAGAATTGGCCAAGGGAATTGCAAAGAAAATTGAGTCTGACCTGAACTACCCTGGACGAATCAAGGTGACGATCATTCGTGAAACCCGAGTGGTCGAGTACGCGCGTTGATTGAGTCCCAACCGAATTTGAAGGCCCTGTTTCTGGGAGACGTCGTTGGACGTCCCGGCCGCAGGGCCGTTCTTTTTTTTCTCCCCCAGCTCATTGCGCAACGACAACCGGATTTGGTCGTCGTGAACGCTGAAAACGCCGCAGACGACGGGTTGGGCCTGCTGCTCGAACATTATTCCGAGCTCCGCGCCTTGGGTGTCGACGTTGTGACAACGGGAAACCATGTCTGGGAAAAAACTGAGCTGAATGAACTTTTAGAAAAGGAAGACCGACTTTTAAGGCCTGCGAACTACCCCTCGCGTCTGCCCGGAAGAGGACTCGTGATTTTTACCCTAGAGAGGGGACCCCACATCGGGACCGAGGTTGCCGTCTTGAATTTGCAAGGGCGCTACAGGATGTCCCCGATTGACGACCCCTTTCGTGCGGGCTTTCAGCTTGTTGAAGAAACCAGAAAAAAAACAAAGCTCATCTTCATCGACTTTCATGCAGAAGATTTTTCTGAAAAGGAAGCCTTCCCTTGGGCGATGGACGGGACGGTGACGGGAGTCGTGGGAACCCATACGCATGTTGCGACCCAGGATGCGCGAATTCTTCCCCGGGGCTGCGCGGCCCAAACCGACCTCGGGATGTGCGGTCCCCTCAACTCCGTCATTGGTAGCCGTCCTGACCTCAGCATCGAGAGAAGTTTGACCGCAGTTCCCTTGCGGAATGAGGTACTTGAGGGGCCGGCCGAAGTCCGTGGACTTTGGATCGCGGCGGATACGGAAACCGGGTGCGCTGTTTTAGTAGAAAGCTTGTGTCTGGGACCGTACGGGGTCTGACTCGATCGTGGCTAGCCTGGGTCCCCGTCTTTTAGACTACCTCGTTGAACTTTTTCCCGACCAAACCCGCGAGTCCTTGTTCGCTCGGATCCTTTGCGGTGACGTGGACGTGGACGGGGAGCGCATAAAAGACCCGAAGACCCGCGTTAATCCGGGAGCCGGAGTGGCTCTCAGCAGCAAGAAGTTTGTCAGCCGCGGCGGATTAAAACTGGAAGCTGCACTGGAACTCTGGAAGCCTGCAGTTGAAGGTCGGGTTTGGTTGGACGCGGGGGCCTCGACAGGCGGCTTTACGGATTGCCTGTTGCAAAGAGGTGCCAAGCTTGTCCACGCCATCGACGTGGGGAACAATCAGCTCGCCTGGAAATTGCGCTCAGATCCCCGCGTGAAAGTTCAGGAAAAAATGAACATCATGGACGTGAAGGAGCTTGATCCCCAGCCATTTGGGGCAACGGCTGACCTTTCTTTTCGCTCATTAAGAGGTGCCGCCCGGAAAATCCTTTCCTTAACAACGGGCAACCTTCTTGTGGCTCTTGTCAAACCTCAGTTTGAGTGGCTCGATCCCGATCCTAAATTTTCGGGTATCGTTCCTGACCAACGAAGTTCCAAGATCCTTGAAATTCTTTTTGCCGATTTGGCGTCAGAAGGGGTTCGTGTTCGCGATTGTATCTTGAGTCCTATTCGCGGACACAAGGGGAACCAAGAATCACTTGTCTGGTTGGAGCGAATTTCAGGGGGTTAGAGGTCCTCCCTTACAAATGGATTAGCTGTCAGCACCGGTGATTTTCGGAACTTTATCAGCGGTGCTGACAAGCCAAACCCGGTCGAAATCGATGTTAGATGTCTTCCTTCATGAATGGATTCACCAGCAAGACTCCCCGGTAAGTTTGGCCTGGATTCATGTCTTCGGAAAAGACAAATTCACAATTTGCCTTTTCGGCAGCTGCGATGATCAGAGAATCCCAAAACGGTAGCCTCGAGATCGTACCAATGTCGATGGCTTCCTCAATCAACTCAAGATCATTATTCACCACCTCGAGGTTTCGAAAATTATGGACGATGTTCTTGATGATGAAGGTATCGGCTTTCAACTTGGTTGAGGCTACGACATAAAACTCTTTGATGACCTGAGTTGAGATTACGGGCTGGTGAACTTCTACCAATCTTTTGAGAATGTTTCTTGCTCGGTCTCGTTTCCCCAAGTCACGCTGGTCGATTGAGTAAACAAACAGGTTTGTGTCGACGAAAATTTTAGACACGGTAAAGATCTTCTCTGTTCCAGCGTTCACCAGAAGACGACACGTTTGCCTTATCCATCAAAGAAAACATGTCATCAAGCCACCTATTTTGTTTCCTTACAACGGTTTGTTCAATCAGCCGTCGGACCAAAACATTGAAAGAGACATTGTGTTGGCGAGCGTACTCTCGACCCGCTTGGAGCACATCCTCTTCAATGGAAAGCGTGATGTTTTTCATATTCACCTCACACATAGTATGTGCGCACTCGTAAAGACCGTCAAGCTTTTCGCTCTTGGCGCCCGCAGGGTCCGCCTAGAGCTGAACCTGCGTTTTGGGTGGCACGAGCCTTGTTATGCAAGGGGCGTGACGGCCAAATAAGTCAGGTTGAAAAATATGTTAAGTGCAAAAGAACTAGTTGTTCCACCAGGTCTCGATTTTCAAGCCCTCTATCCGACCGAATTCTTTGGTATTGCGAGTTACGAGAGTTCCGTCGTGGAACCTGGTAATAGCGGCAATCAGAAGGTCATTTGGTCCCACAATTTTGCCTTCCTCCTCGGTTTGCTTTCGAATTGCAGCATATTCGTAGCAGACCGGCTCATCGAAAGGCGTGACTTCAAATGGCTCCAGAAATTGCTCGAGCTGATCTTGCGTCTTCTGAGGATTCTTGCTCTTGTATGCGCCCAGAAGAAGCTCGGCCTTCACCAGCGATGGAATCTTGATTTCGTTGGGCGGTGTAGAGAGTATTTTGCGTCGGATTGATTCGGAGGATCCGTTCAAGAAGTAAATGCACGTATTGGAGTCGAGAAAATACATCAGAAGGACTCTCGCGGACTATCACCGGTGAATTGTGGCTGAGCAGGTCTTTCAAATGTCTCATCGGAGATCACACCGTAAAGGTCTTCGTATCCCTTTGGATATACAGGCTCGACCTTCGATCGTATTTGGTCGGCTACCCATTTTGATATCGAGACATGCTGACGTGACGCAGCGCCCTCGACCTTTCTCAAGGTTGCTTCATCGATGTAGAGAGAGATTTGCGGCATGAGATCCCCCTAAGCAACAATAAGTCGCTCTGGATGAACTGTCAAGTATATGTCCACGTATACTTATTCCGATTTCCCCTGCCCGAAGCGTCCGGCTCCTCCTATATTTTTCGTCCAGCGACGCCCGCGACTCCTTTTGATTTCACCTCATACCTCTCCAGTTTTAGTTGGTATTTCACTGGGCCGAAATCCGGATACAAAGCTTTTCGTGTAGCCAGAACCCACATCGTCTCGATCATTTAGGAATTGCTTTTGGAGCTTCCCCATCGCCAATTCGTCTTCACGGTACCCAAGATCCTTAAGCCCTATTTCAAAAACGACAAGCGGCTCTTCGGCGAGGTCTCGAAGTTGATTTTCGAGTTGCTGTCGGGGTTCTTCAGCTTGGCGGCCCAGCGGGAGCTTTTGCGCGGGTGTGTCGCCTCTTACCAGTCGTTCGGAGAGTTTGCACGATTCCACCCGCATTGGCACGTTCTGGTCCTGGAA
>JABEVL010000298.1 GCA_013043995.1 Spirochaetales bacterium
CGCCGAGATTTCGTGCCTCAAAAAGCGCCTCAACAGCGTCCCGATGGCGCCTCCCGTGGGTTCAGCCTCACAGCTCAGCCCGAGGTCGGATTTTTGGGCTTCGTTTTCGCACCTTCGGAGCTGTGTGGTCGTTCCCGCCCCGTCCATTCCCTCAAGAACAAAGAAACCTTTCCAAACGTCTCTTTTTTTTTTCATCATAATTCCGGTATAATTCCTCTGTGTCATTTTTTCGTAACCTTTGCATTCTAAGCCTTTTTCCCTTTTTGGTCAGTTGGAGTTTCCCCTCGGGAATCACTGAAATCAAGGTTTTTGACGGGAACCTCCTGTTGCCTCCCCAAAGCGGGCAAGCCTGGCCCGACGAGACCCCAGTTAAAAAAGAAGTTTCAGGCTGGATCGTCCTCTCGACGCAGAATTCTTTTCTAAAAAGCCCGGAGAAACCATGAGCTTGCCGATTGAAAGTCTCTTTTTTCTTGTCCCCATTCTCGCCGTTTCGGTGTACGCCGTCGCGCTGATTCTGCAAAAAGTTCTTCAAACGCGCCGTTACAGGCCGCTGGACAGTGCGGAGTTCGGCCGTTTTGCGGATCATCTTCAGACGGGGCAGTCCTGGTTGAAATATGACCTGACGCTTCGCCCCGACCATCCCTTGCTAGTTGTTTTACAAGCCGGCCGTAAGGAGCGCGCCCGCCGGGCCCAGCAGGAACTTTCCCGGTACGAAGACCGGATCGCCTACCTGCCGATCTTGGCCAACATCGCGACCTTGCTGGGACTTTTTGGTACCGTCAGCGGTATGATCCTTTCTTTTTTGGCCCTGAGAGCGGGGGGAGGTGCCGATCCGGCGAACCTGGCAGGAGGGATCGCCCAGTCTCTTTTGGCGACGGCCCTGGGGCTGACGGCGGCTGTTCCTTGTCTGGGATTCCACGCCTACCTGCAACGGCGTTCCGACCTGATGGCCGAACAGCTGGAAATCGTCTTAAATCTTGTCGAGGACGACTTTCGTGCCCGCTACTAAACTGCGACGCGCTTCCAGACAACCTAGTTGGCTTTTGCTCACGCCCTTCATTGACGTGCTCTTGGTCTTGATCGCGTTTATTCTGAGTATCAGTTTCCAAATCCGTTTTGCGGTGGACGTTTCCCTTCCGCAAGCCCAGACGGGCCGTACGGTTCAGAACGACACCTTGACGGTAACGATTCGCCGTGACGGTGAAGTCGTCGTCGGGGGACAGGTGACTTCGCCCGAGGGTTTAAGCGCTGTGTTGGACAATGACCTGAAAAAAGCCCAAGGGAAACAGGTGCGTGCATTTATTCAGGGGGACGAGGAAATCCCCTACAGCCTTCTGGTCAAGGTGATGGACGCTTTGCGGCAGCGCGGGATTGTGGATCTTTCTCTCTTGACTCGGGAAGGCAGTGGCAAATGACTGCGGGCGTTCGCCCTGCTCACTGGGTCATCTCCTTAGGGCTTCACCTGTTTGTTCTCGTTTTGCTCGTTTTTTTGTGGCCCCATCCGGCAACACTCCCGCCGATTGCTATCCATCTTTCGGCCCCCTTACAAAATTCAGGAGCTTCGGAACCCTCTGCAAATCTCCCGGCGGCACCGCGTGTCCCTCAACCTCAAATTCTGAAGCCCGTTCCGGTGCCCCAGCCTGAATGGAAGCCCCTGTCCGTAAACAAGTCATTTTCAGAACCTCAGCCCCCCGCCCAGACGCCGCAGACCGCAGAAGACTTGCTGGGAACCGGATTTCAGGAGCCCGCAACCCAGCCGCAACAACCGAGGCTTTCCTCTTTACGCTGGACTTCCCACGGCTCGCAGGCACCCGACCAACTCCCTCCCCAACCACCCAGGGAGTGGGTTGCCTCGGGCGAAGTCCGCTGGCAGCTGCGCTTGACGATTCCCGCAGAAGGGGGATCGCCGGTCAAGATCGAGGGCCTGGATAGCGCTCATCCTGAATTGGACTCCTGGTTGGCCAACTGGCTCGAGCGTCAGGTCTTTCCGGCGTCAGATCAGCACAAGGAATACCAAATTCAATGGGTTCTGACCCTTCGGGCGGTTCTTCCCCGATGAAAAGACCCTGGGCCCACAGCAAATTCTGGACCATTTTCCTCATTCTCCTCGCCTGGATTTTGGCAAGTGTCTTGCCCCCTCTCGCCGGGGAATTTTGGGTGAACCAAAAAAAGCAAATTCTGGCCGCCGTGGAAAAGAGCTTCGGCACCTCGTTGTCTTACTCTGCCCTCTCTTCTAACATTTTAGAGTCCCTCGATTTTCATAATGTTCGTTTGAGGGATACCAAAAAGGTCGTTTTTCAGGCCGCCGAAGTTCGGATTTTTTGGAACTGGGGGGCCATCCTGCAGGCCCATTGGGCTGACTCCATCGCCAAAATTCAGATCGTTCACGCTGCCGTGGATCTTGACCAGGCTGAAGATCTCCAACTCATCCAGCGCGTGCAGAATCTCCTGAACACCTCGGGCTCAAGCTCGAGTCCCCTGCCGCCGATCGAAATTTTCAACCTGAGCGGAACCTGGCATTCTTTGCAAGGAACCTTCAGTTTGGACCAGGGCTTTATCACGCTCAAAAAAAGCGAGGGCGAGTTTGAAATCGATTTTCGTGCAGCCCTCAAAGCCCAGCTTACTCAAGGTGTGGGCGGGATTAATTCTGCTTTTACCCGCCTGAACGGCGTTCTATTTGTCGATACAGCCTTCAGGGATTGGGTGATGAAAGCGCACGCGGACACCGTCGAAAGCAACCTTTTTGATTTAGGTCCTTTCAGCTTTCAATTTGAAAAAACCCCCGCCGTCCTACGATTTTCTAAAACCCAAGACAATCAACCCCTGGACCTTTCGGTCCTTTTGAATCAGCAGCATCTCCTTGTCCGGTTGAATGCGGACCAGTACAGGTTCAGTAAATGGATCCAATGGAAGAATTCCTCCAGCGTGGCCTCCTGGCTGGCCACCCGATGGACGGGCAAGGCCGCTCTCAATTGGGATACCAAGTCAGGGGACTGGTCGGCTCAAATGGACGGAAAGGCCGCTTTTGAC
Organism: Spirochaetales bacterium; assembly: GCA_013043995.1. Lineage (GTDB taxonomy): Bacteria > Spirochaetota > Spirochaetia > JABEVK01 > JABEVK01 > JABEVK01. Next base: position 3,031 of record JABEVL010000298.1, read on the forward strand.
ACACCTTATCTTCCCCGAGGAAGTTCTTTTCAAGGAAAAATCGTTGGAAATCCTCGGCGGATTGCGTTTTCCCAGGCCCAATTCCAAACGCCCGATTTACAAGTGCGTTTTGACGGCGACGTTTTGACAAAGAATGGGCTTCCTAACGGGAAACTCGAAATTCAGAAAAACGACGCCAACGGAATTGGGCACCTGGGCGGGAGTGTTGAGCTGAAAAGGGTGGAGGATCAGTGCCTTTTTGAAGGTCACGATTGGACTTTGAACCGTTTGGGACTGAGTGGAATTCGGGGGATCCTTAGGGGCGGGCCGCGTGCGTGGGACTACAGCCTGCAGTTCGGACTTTCAGACTTTCCCCAGGCCCGCCTGGCATTTTCGGGGACCTTTCACACTCTGAGTCACGATTTTTCGCTCACCTACCAGTTGGATCACATCCCCTTGGAAGC
>JABEVL010000299.1 GCA_013043995.1 Spirochaetales bacterium
CTACTGGTACCCCGTCGGCGGCATGCAGAAGTTTCACGACTCCCTCGCTGAAAATTTGAAAAACCTCGGGGGAGACTTGCGTTGCAACACGCGGGTGGAAAAGATCGAAGTTAAAAACGGCAAAGCGGCGGGCGTGCGGACCTCCTCCGGGGAATTCATCGAGGCGGACCAGATCATCTACGCCGGAGACTACAAGGCACTGGTGTCGACAATCGTCGGCGAGGGAATTTTTCCGGCCCGGCAGACCGAACGTTTTCAAAAGGCAAAACTGACCGAGAGTCTTTTTGCAACCTACCTGGGGGTCAACCTTCCGCCTGAAGAACTCCAGAAAAAGCTCCAAGCCCACCACACCTTCTGGTTCCCCAACTACGAGGTGATCTTTCCTGACGCTGAAAGTTCCCCGGATGTTCATCAAAAGATGTGGGTCACCGCGAACTTTTTTGGTGAAGCCGGCTTTGCCCCGGCTGGGAAGTCCACCCTTGTCCTTCAGACCTACAGCGCCGCGTCCTGGCAAAACTTCTGGCAAAACGGGAGCTACGACCGTCCGAGAACGGAGGCCTACCGCAGGATGAAAGAACAGGTCAGCCGGGAGCTGGTCGCCCTGGCCGAGAATTTTCTACCGGGACTTTCGTCTCAAATTGATTTTATGGAAGCAGGAACTCCCCTTTCGATCCAGCGTTTTTCTCTGAACAGCGAGGGATCCAGCGGCGGGTGGTGCTACGATGACCGGCTTTCTGCCGTTTTCAAGGCGCCGTTCCTGAACACGCTGAAAACCCCAGTGCCCAACCTGATCGCCGCCGGGCACTACACCGTCTGGCCCGGAGGGGTCATTTCAGCGGCCTTGTCCGGGCGGTTCGCTGCCAATATCGCTTTGGGAAAGGGAATCCTTGCGCCCTTGTCGGTCAACATTTAGGCTCGTTCCGGCGGCCAGGCCGTCTCACCTAAAAAAAAGCCCCCCGGGTTCGGGGGGCAGAAACGCTTGTGCAAAAAGGCTAGCTGGCTGTCCAGGTACCGTCGGTGTTTTGGGTATAGTTGGTTGTCGTTCCGGTGGCGGAATCGGTCACCGCAATCGCCGTCACCGTGCCGCTTGAGTTTTTGGTGTAGACGACGGTGTAGGCCGTTCCGTTGCGGTCGATGACGTACCCCGTGATGTTCCCGCTGGCATCGTAGCTTGGAGTGATCGTCACCGTCGAGGTGATCCCGTCCGAGAACTTCTTGGTCGTGGTCAGGGTGCCGTTCGCTGCGGTTCTGAATACTTCGGAGTTCAGGCTGTTGACGACGGTTGTTCCGGCGCCCGTACCCGACAGGGCGTAGTAAACCGCGATGTTGTTGGTACCGCCGTTGTACATGGTCAGCTCAACCCGGCGAACGTAATTTCCTGTAAAAATTCCCGAGGCGGCGACCGGCGCGTACCAATCGGCGATTCTGGGGCCGTACTGCTGGAGCACCGAGCCCGTCCACTTGGAAACGTCCAGTTTGGGGTAGGAACTCAGATCACTGCCGGTGTAGGTCGGGCTTAGGCTGGAAAGTGCGACCGTGGGGTCGGAGTAGTACCAGAAGTCAATCGTCGAAGGGTTGGTCAGCGACGTCGCGAGGGGGGCCAAGGTCGGTGTAAAGCCCAGGGAGCTGGCTGTCGTGGCTGTCGAGATCGTCGAGTCCCACAAGGGCGGGGTGGTGGAACTGGCCGCCGCAAAACTGGCGTTGACACCCCAAGCGTAGACCTGGCGCTTGAGAATCGACTTGGCATTCACAAAATCGATCACCCTCAAAAACTCCACGTCCTTTTTGAGCGAAGAGTTGTAGGTGTACCAAAGGGTCGTGTTGAGCCTGACGTTAGAATAGTAGGGTCCCACCTGTTCTCCGCTTTTGGTGATTTGGGTCAGTCCCACCCGGTCTGCCGTTGTTCCAAAAAGCCCGTAGTTAAAGGTCCATGTGTAATTGACCTGGGAAAGGGTGACGCCGTTGATGGTTTTTGTTTCGTTGCCCGAAAGGGTCCAGGAATTGGCCGTGGAGTTGTACACGGCGCTGATTCCCGACGTTGCGATTCCCGAAGTCCCGGCGTTGGGTGTGTAGGTGACAGACGAGGAAAAATCCTGGGACCAGGGAACGCAGGGACGCGTGACAATATCTGTGACAAGCTCGCCGTTGGCGTTGGTCCAGCTTCGGGTTACCTGGACGACGTCGCCGTTTTGAAACCAGGTCGCTGCGGGTGTCGTGACCTTATTGGAGTGAACCACCGTGACCGTCACGGTGAAGGGAACTGCTGCCGCGCTCAAGGCCAGGTTTCCGGACACGGACGCGCTGGTGTCGCTGGCAGAGCTGGATTCGTCGACCATGTTGGCCTGCACGCTACTGGTCTGGTTCTGATTCAGGTCGGCCGCCATCAGGGCCATGTCCCCCGAGACGTTACCCATCGCGGCGGAATTGCCCGAAGGGGCAGCGCAAGAAAACAACGTTCCTGCCGCCAAGGCGATCGTAAAAAGCCGAATGAAACGCAACATAAAACCTCCTTGCCGCCGGTCTCGGCGGTCTGAATGTTTGTCGCCGCCCCCTGAGTTGGGGTTTCAAAAATCTGAATTGTCTGAATCGGGATCAAGTACGGAGGTCATCCAAGAAGCCTCGGCGTCCTGGCCGACCTGAGGAGGATTGACGGGGAGAATTTCCTGGGCCAGATTTCTGACGGATTCCCTGTAAGCCAGTTCTTCTGCCGAAGGAAAAACCGCGGGCCACAGACCCAGAGCCAGGACTAAAACGGCGGCGGCACTCGCCACCCCCAGCATCAGCCCCGGAAATCTAAGAGACCGGGTTTTGCGCGCCCTCGCCCAAAGCGATTCAAAGTCGGGCTCGTGGGGAGAGACGCGGGCTTCAGCGGATTGCCGAAGTTTTTTTCCCAACAAAGTTTCGTCAAATTTCATCTTGCCCCTCCCATAAAGTTCGAAATTTGGTCCGGGTCCGCGCCAACTTGCTTTTGACCGTGCCTTCGGGCAGAGAAAAAGCCTTGGCCAGGTCTTTGATTTCGGCGCCTTCGGCTTCTTTGAGGTAGAGCAGGGAACGCTCCGGTTCCGGCAACTGGCCCAAGATCACCCAAAGCCTGTCTTTTTCCTGCTTTTCCAAAAGCTCTCGGGAGGGATCTTCCCGGGTCTCGCGGGATTCCCTGTCAGGAGCTTCCTGGAGGAACCATCTTTGTTCCCTTTGCCGGCTCCTTTGGTGCGACCGGGCGACGTTGAAGGCTGTATGGCGGCATAGGCCGAAGAGGAACGTCGTAAAGCGGGATTCCTTGCGGAATTTTTTTAGTGTTCTGTACAACTGCCATAAGACCTCCTGTTCGGCCTCGTCGACGACCTCAGGATGGGACCACAAGCACACCGCCAGCTGACGCCGAATGAGCCCAAGATGCCGGCGAACCAGAGCTTCAAAGGCGGAACGGTCGTCTGCCTGGACCACGCGTTCGATAAGGGCGTTGTCGTCAAGCTCGGCGTTTTCGCTCATCTGGCGCGTTTAACGAAAGGCGCGCAACAAGCGGACCAGCCTGGGCTCCAGGTAGTCCCTGGGCGACTCACCCTGAGCTTCGACCTGATGCAAGGCTCGGACAGCGCGGAAAATTCTGACCCAGGTTTCCCTTCCCATTTGGTTGCGCACCGCCAGATTGCGGCGAATCAAGGTCAGACGAACCTGATATTCCTTTTGAAGGTCCTGGCGCAGGGTGTTTTCAATCTCGGTCCAATTCGGCGTTTCGTCAAGAATCAGCCGCGCCAAACGCGCCTGATCGATCCTGATGTCGGCACGAGCGTCGATGATCGTTTGCTGACCTTGGTTGATAATCCTTTGCAGGGTTTGAATTTGATTTCCGTTTAAAGTGAAGTTCTGAAGGATCCGCTCAGGAGTTTGGGCACAAAGACTTCCCGTTAAACCCAGAAAAACAACAAGAATAAAAATGAATCGCTGCATCATCCGCCTCGATCTTATGTTGCCGCCAAGACCCGCGGGGTTCCTTTTTTGATTGAAAAGAATCCTGGTCCCCTGAAAAAAACCTGAAAAAGAATCTGTCACTTTTTCTCTCGTTTGTGAAGGGGTTCCCCGAAGCGGGATTCTTCCGGAATTTTCATCTTTACTCGCCAAGACGGGCGCCGCCCCGCCGTAATCCGGCTTCAAAAAGTTTGCCGCACCCCAAAAAAAGGGTAGCCTCGGTGGTCATTAAACCAATCCCGGCTTTTGAGGCCTCGGCGATCATCTGAGCGTCGGGGACCTTGCCGCGGACAAAAACCACCAAGGGGATGTCGAGCAGCTCGGCCGTCCTGACCGTTTGGATGTTCACGAGGCCTGTCAGCAGAACGACGTCCTCCTTCACAAAGGCCATGACGTCGCTCATCAGATCGGCCCCGCAGGCGGACTTCAGATCGAGCTGGGGGTTAAAAGGCGTGTGAACCTGGGCGTGAAGAAGTTCGGCAATTTCCGAGGCTTTCATCACTGGTAGCTGATGTACAACGGGCGCGGGTTAATCGCCAAGACCTGCGCGGGAGTCAAAAGCGGCGTGTCCCAGCCCTTGACCTTCCAGGGTTTGCGGAAAAAGAGCTTGAACCCCTTGATCGGCATGTTCTTCATCGCCGCCAAAAAGGCGTAGGTGTCAAGTTTGAGCGCCATGGTTCCCCAGCCGTCGGCGTGGTGAACAAAATCCAGATGGGAAAAATCCGTTCTCACCTGCGAAGGATGAAGGATCATCTTGGCATTGAACTGGTGGACGATGAACATCCTTTTTCCGGGGAGGTTGTTGGCCACTAGGTAGTTCTGAGCCATTTCTTCGGCTTCGTTGATCTCGGCGGCGGTGATTTGCCCGATGACCGTACCGGGGTCCGGAGTTCGCCATTCGGGGTCGATGGCCAGGTGAACGTTGGGGTAGTTCAGCCAATGGAGCATGGAACCCATCGCCTGGGCGATGGGCATGGTTCCCAGCTGGTGGTCAAGCACGACGAGAATTCCGTTGGCCAAGCCGTAGTCGATGTAAGCCTGGACCGTCCGGTCGGGGAGAAGCCCCACCTTGCCGCCGGGATAGACCGTGGCGTAGATCAGGTGAAAGGCCGGTTGAACGGGGCCCGCGGCCCCGGCTTCGACGTACTCGCGGCAGAGGGCCTTGAGGTTGGCGGCGGCTTCGGGGATGCTTTCCTCTCCCAAAATTCCCATTCTCGTCGAGTTGGGGTTGCCGTAGTAAGCGACAACCATCCCGTGGTTGTCAAAAACGCTGGAGGGCCTTTCGCGCACGGTCGCCCGCATGGGGGGAGCCCCGTCGTCAAAAAGCGAGGTGCTCCGCGGATCGGCAAAAACGACGGAGTTGGCGGCGGGGGAAGAGGATTCGGCAAAGCCCGCCAGCGCTCCAAAGAGGTAGAACGCCGCTGTCAAAAGAAAAAATCGGGACGAGGGGGTTTTAAAAGCCATGGTTCTCAGTTTATCGGCAAATGAAGGTCCTAATCCAGAGAGTTTTTTCACGTTCTTGAGAGAGAATGAAAAATTCAGTAGTATGGAGAACCCATGAACGACAAACTCGAAGCCAAACAAAGGCGTTTTCACGAACTCGAACTTCTGCTCGCCTCGCCCGACGCCACTGCTGACCAAAAGCGTTACCGCGACCTCACTCAAGAGTACAGTGATCTGAGCGAATTGGTGCAGACCTACGAGCGTTCCCTCAAGATTCTTGAGGAACTGGCAGAGTCCCGGCGCCTGGCTGAAACCGAAACTGACCCTGAAATGAAGGCCCTGGCCCGTGAAGAGGTGAAACAGCTTGAGGACACGGCCGCAGAAATTGAAACCGAACTGAAAAGGCTTCTGGTCCCCCGGGATCCTCTGGACGGAAAAAACATCATCATGGAAATTCGTGCGGGAACCGGCGGAGAAGAAGCGGCTCTTTTTGCTGCAGATCTTTTCAGGATGTACGGTCGGTACGCAGAACTCAAGCACTGGAAGGTTGAAATCATCGAAGCAAGCGAAACCGAACTGAAGGGTTTCAAGGAAATCATCTTTTCAATCTCGGGCAAGTCCGTTTACGGCGAGTTGCGCTACGAGTCGGGCGGACACCGGGTCCAACGCGTGCCTGTGACCGAGGCAAACGGCCGGATCCAGACTTCGGCAGCCACGGTGGCCGTGCTCCCCGAAGCCGAAGAAACCGACGTCGTCCTTCAGGATAAAGACCTGAAAATCGACGTTTTTCGTTCTTCTGGACCCGGCGGGCAGTCGGTCAACACGACCGATTCGGCCGTGCGGGTGACCCACTTGCCGACGGGCCTCGTTGTTCAGTGCCAGGACGAAAAATCCCAGCTCAAGAACAAGCAAAAGGCCCTCAAGGTCCTGCGTTCCAGACTTTTAGAACTTGAAGAGCAAAAGAAAGCCAACGAAAGGGCCGCTGACCGCAAAAGTCAGGTGGGAAC
>JABEVL010000300.1 GCA_013043995.1 Spirochaetales bacterium
GGTATAGGGACTTCGAGGCGAATCCAGAACCTTGCGGACCGGGCCCGATTCTAGGATAAGCCCAGCGTACATGACAAGAATGCGGTCGGAAAGACCTGCGACAAGCTCCAGATCGTGCGAAATGAAAACCAAGGCCAAATGGCGCGTGCGCTTGAGTTCCTGCAAAAGCTCGGCGATCTGCCTTTGAATCGTCACGTCCAGGGCCGTGGTCGGTTCGTCGCAGAAGAGAACCTCGGGGCCGTTCGCCAAAGCCAGGGCGATCCCCACCCTCTGTAACATCCCGCCGGAAAACTGATGGGGATAGTTTTTCAGCCGGAGTTCCGGATCGTTGATCTGCACCTCTTTCAGCAAACGGATCGCCCTCTCGCGGCATTCGGCGCGTTCCATCCGGGGCCGGTGAGCGCGAAAGGTCTCGATAAAGGTGGCTTCCAGGCTCGCAATCGGATCAAACGCCCGGCTGGGCTCCTGAAAGATCATCGCGAGTTTCGGTCCCAAAAGCCGGCGCCGCTGATCTGGAGAAAGCGCATCAAGCACTTGGCCTTCCAGACGAACGGTTCCGCTGACCTTGGCTTGCCTGTCCAATAGGCCCAGACTTCCCAGCACGCCCACGCTCTTGCCCGAGCCGGACTCCCCCACAATTCCCAAACACTCGCCCCGCCCGAGGGTCCAGGAAATTCCACGTACGGCCTGGACGGACGGCCCGTGGTGGCCAAAAGCGACCTTCAGGTTCTCAACCTCAAAGAGCGGATTCATCGGGCCCCCTGTTTCCAGTTGGGATCGTCCAAGTCACGCAAAAGTTCTCCCAAGAAGTTGAAAGACAGAGCAACGACGATCAAAAAAACCCCGGGCGTAAAGAGCCAGGGAAAATGCAAAAGGTTATCCAAGCTGGTCGCGTCGCGGCTGATTAAACTTCCCCAACTGAACGCCGGATCAGTGATGCCCAGACCTAGGTAGGAAAGAGCCGTCTCGCCCAAAATAAATCCTGGGATGCCCAAGGTGACGCTCAAGATCAAAATCGACGACATCTGGGGCACAATGTGGCGAAAAAGGATTACCAGGGACGGCATCGACTCCAGCCGGGCGTGGGCCACAAAGTCCTGACGCTTGATCGAATGAACCATGCCCCGAATCATGCGCGCCGTTCCCGGCCAGCTGACAAATGAAAGGATCACCGTGATCAGAGCGTAGGATTGGCCCGAATCCATCCTGTCGCTCAAAATGGAACGAAGAAAAAGAAGGAGGTAGAGGCCCGGAATCAGGATCAGAAACTCGCACAGCCTCATGATCAGCCAATCCCAAAAACCGCCAAAATAACCGGCCAATCCGCCCAGAACTAGAGCAAGGAAAAGCGAGATCGCTACCCCGAAAAAGCCGATGGTCAAGGAAATTCTGGCGCCGTAAAGGATTCGGCTCAGCAAGTCGCGCCCCAGGTTGTCGGTGCCAAAGACAAAGACAGGGTCACCAACCCCGTTCGTGCCCGGAACGGTTCCAAAAAAATGAACGCTTAGGGGGATCACTCCCCAAAGACGAACAGGGTCGCCCCGGACAAAGAAATGCACAGGTGCAAAGGAACCCGCCAGGCGAGCGTACTGACGCGAAACGGGGTCAAGCATCTCCATCGTTTGAACCTGCGGGCCGAAACCCAGTTCACGGGAATACCAGCTCAGGTTCGGCGGGTGGTCCGAGGCGTTGGGAAAGAGCTTGGCCGGATCGTAGGGCGCCAGAAACTCGCAAAAGGCCATTCCCAGGTACAGCACAACGAGGGTCGCCAACGAAACTCCAGCCAGGGGGCGCCGCCCCAGAGTCGTCCAAAATCGCCTCATGATTTTGCGTACCGGATTCTGGGATCGACAAGGGCCAGGGCGATATCCGACAAGAGCATCCCCAAAAGAATCAGGAAACTGATGAACATGATGTTGGTCATGACAAGGTTGATGTCCTTTTGTAAAACCGCCTCGTACATCAGACGGCCGATGCCGGGGTAGGCAAAGATGATTTCAAGGATCAGCGACCCTGAAAAAAGATCGGCCAGAAGGGTCGAGGCCCCAGTGATAAAAGGGTTCATCGTGTTGCGGAACGCGTGGTGAAAGAGAATTCTTCCTTCGGGAACGCCGCGGGAGCGGAGCGCCGTGATGTAGGGTTGGCCCAGCTGGTCGAGCATCGTGGCCCGAATCAGGCGCAATGAACCTCCGATTCCCCCTAAAAAAGCACCCAAGAGCGGTAGGGCGATGTGGTAAAGATACGAAAAGCCGAATTCCAGCGGGTTTCCGACGAAAGATTGACTGGGGTAGGCCGTCACCGGGAAGGTTTTTGTCGCTGCGGCAAAGATTTGCAAAAGAAGAAGCAACAGAATTCCTGGAAAAGCGTTGAGAAAAAGGCTGATGAAGGCCATGCCGGTGTCGAGTTTTGTCCCGGCCTTGGCCGAAAGCCAAATTCCCAGAGCAAACGAACTGAGGGTGATAAAAACCAAGGAAATCAGGTTCAGCACCAGAGAATTGACCATGCGGCTTTCCACAAGGAACAAAACAGGAGCCTGGGACAAGAGGGAGCGGCCCAGGTCATGCTCGACAAAAACTCTTTCGAGCCAATGAGCGTACTGTTCCCAGAAGGGCCGGTCCAGCCACAGACGGTGCTTCATGGCGGCGATTTCCTGCGGAGTCAAAACGTTGTTTTGAGTGCTCACGCTCCCGCTGTTTAAAAGCTGGGCGCGAACGTAGTTGTCGACGATGTCACCGGGGGCCAGACTCATCAGGCCAAACACCCCCAAGCCCAAAATAAAAAGCATAAAGACCATCGTGACAACCCTTGTAAAGAGAAAATGAGCCAAGGGATGCGCCGCTAAGATTTTTGATAGCCAGGGGTTCCTGATCTCGGTCTTCATCATTCCGGCTCAGGACTCGAGGTAGACGTAATTCAGGTCAGGAGCGCCCACATTGTCCACCCGCAGGTTCCCCCACTTGTTCCTGTAGGCCGAAAACTCGTCGGGGTAGACCGTGTACATCACCGGCATCTCGTCCAAAATGAGCTTTTGAAAGGCGTCCCAGATGACTTTGGCTTTCACGGGGTCGCGGGTTGAAAAGCCCTTCCAGTACAGAGCGTCGAGTTGGGCTTCCCAGGAAGTTGCCGGTCTTTTTTGCAGGGGGTTCCACAGGTGGAGGTTGCCCGACGAAAGCCAGACGTTGTCGCCCTGAGTCGGGAAATAGTTGGCCCCCGAAAGACCGATCAGGATCATCTGCCAGTCGTAGGTTTTGACGAGACTTTCCACGATTTTCTGAAAATCGAGGGGGCGGATCGTCAACGTGATTCCTACCTTCTTGAGGTCGTCGGCGTAGACGTTCGCCACGTCGATCGGCAGGTTGCTCGCGTTGTTGTCTTACTAGGTCAAGGTGATCTAGTTTCCTTCTGAATCCCGTTTCTTGCCGTCAGCGCCCGGATGGATGCCGATTTCTGCCAGACGCGCCTTGCCGCGTTCGGGGTTGTAGAGGTAGGTCTGCTGAATCGACGGGTCGAAACAAGGATTGGGTTTGGCAAAAAAGTAGAGGGCTGGCTCGGCTAGGCCCCTGTAAACTTCACGGATAACC
>JABEVL010000301.1 GCA_013043995.1 Spirochaetales bacterium
GGGGACTGGGTCCTGAATCAGCTCGGCAGGCGGCTTAAGGACCTTTTGCGCGACTCCGACCTTGTGGCACGGGTAGGTGGGGCCGAATTCGTGGCCTTGGCCCTTGAGGTCGAGTCGATTTCCCAAGCTACAGTGATTGCACAGAAACTTCTGACGGTGATCCGTTTGCCCCTGAGCTGGAACTCGACGGAACTGAAGCTGGACGCCTCCATCGGCATCAGCCTCTACCCTCAAGACGGCAAGGACGCCGAGGAACTCGTCAACCACGCCGACGATGCGATGTACAGGGTCAAAAAAAGCGGTAAAAGCGGCTGGGGTTTTTATTTGTCGTCCACTTCGGAGAACCCGAACCTTGCGGGGTAAAAGGCTTCCTTGCCGCAACAGTTTTGTCTATACTGGCGGCACATCCTAGAGGAAGGAGTCACTTATGTTGAATTTTGTCGATGTGCGGAGGGTGAAAATCGTTTGCACTCTTGGGCCGGCTACAGATAGTTACGAAGGAATACTCAGGCTGGCGCGCACCGGCATGGACGTCGCACGGTTCAATTTTTCGCATGGAACGTACGCCGACCATCAAAAACGCTTTGAATGGGTCCGCAAGGCTTCCCTAGAAACCAAAAAACCGATCGCCATTCTTCAGGACCTCCAGGGTCCCAAAATTCGTGTCAGGAAGTTTGCCCACGATCAGGTCGAACTGGTCCCGGGGGCAACTTTTACGCTGACGGTTCGCGACATTCTGGGCAACGAAAAAGAAGCCAGCGTCTCGTACCCGACCTTCAATCAGGACGTCAAACCCGGTTCTACGGTCCTTTTGGACGACGGCAACCTTTCTCTCAAGGTCGTCGAGGTCCAAGGGGAGGACGTGCGGTGCGAGGTGGTTCACGGCGGTATCCTGAAAAACAACAAGGGTGTGAACCTGCCGGGTAGCATCCTGTCGGTCGAAGCGCTCACGGAAAAAGACAAGCAGGACCTCAAATTCGGGCTTGACCTGGGCGTGGACTACGTGGCCCTGTCCTTCGTTCAACGTCCCGAGGACGTCAAGGCGATCAAGGAACTGATCTACTTTCATGGGAAGGACACCCCTGTGATCGCCAAGATTGAAAAACCCCAGGCCGTCGATCAGATCGAAGCCATCATCGACCTAGCCGACGGTATCATGATCGCGCGAGGCGACATGGGGGTCGAGATGAACGTTTGGGAAGTTCCTCCCATCCAAAAAGAGATCATCGCGCTGTGCAACCGCAAAGGTCGGCCCGTCATTACGGCCACGCAGATGCTCGAGTCGATGATTCACAACCCGGGCCCCACCCGAGCCGAGGCGACGGACGTGGCCAACGCTGTGCTGGACGGGACCGACGCGGTGATGCTTTCTGCCGAAACGGCGTCGGGCAGTTATCCCTTTGAGGCCGTCGAGTACATGCACAAGATCATCGCCACCATCGAAGCCAAGCGCAGCGTTCCCTGGAAGGAGCGCAAGATGGTGCTCGACGAGTTCTACACCTTTGCCAACGCGATCGGGGAGTCGGCAGGCCTTGCCGCCGCCGCCGTGGGGGCCTCCAAGATCGTTTGTTTGACCGACATGGGCTACACCGCCAAAGTGGTCAGTCACTTCCGCCCCCCGCGGGCGATCCTGGCGGTCAGCCCCAGCGAAAAAGCCCTGCGCCAGCTGGCCCTCTACTGGGGCGTCTGGGGCGTTCCCATCGCAACCTTCGGCGACAACATCGACGACGCTGTTCGCTCCGTTGTCAACCTTTTAAAGAACCTCGACCTCGTTCAAAAAGACGAAAGGGTGGTCTTTACGGCAGCCCTGCCGTTTACAGCCCACCGCGACACGAACATGCTGCGCATCGAAACAATAGCCTGACAAAGGGGGGTGCCGCTTGCGCCCCCTCTTCTGCGCTTTTTTCGGCTCCCTTTTGAATTTAAACCCCGTGTGTATCCGGCAAACGTTGACACCAGAAGGGGTTTCGCCGTTTAATGGAACATCTTTTCTGGGGAGCTAGCGGTGTATAAAAGTGTCGATCCGAAGGTGGATTTCCCAAGGATGGAAGAAGCTGTCCTTCGTTTTTGGAATGAAAACAAGATTTTTGAACGATCCGTGACCAACAGACGCGGGCAGCCCGAGTTTGTTTTTTACGACGGCCCGCCTTTTGCGACGGGTCTGCCACACTTCGGGCACTTTGTTCCCGGGACGATCAAGGACATCATTCCCCGCTACCAGACGATGAAAGGCAAGTACGTCGAACGCCGCTTTGGGTGGGATTGTCACGGCTTGCCCGTCGAGAACCTGATCGAGAAAGAGCTGGGCCTGAACTCCAAAACCGACATTGAACGCTACGGTGAAGCTGAATTCAACGAGGCCTGCCGCGCGTCGGTTTTGCGCTACGTCAAAGAATGGCGCACGATCATGGGCCGTGCCGGGCGTTGGGTGGATTTCGACAACGATTACAAGACGATGGACCCGGACTACATGGAAACCATCTGGTGGGTCATGAAGAGCTTGTGGGAAAAAGAGCTCCTTTACGAAGGTTACTACATCCTGCCGTACTGCCCCCGATGTTCGACGGTCTTGTCGAACCACGAGCTCAACCTGGGCGGGTACAAAGACGTCCACGATCCCGCCATCACGATTAAATTCCAGCTCAAAAACGACCCCAAGGCCTTTTTTCTTGCCTGGACGACGACGCCGTGGACCCTGCCTTCCAACCTCGCCCTTTCCCTGGGGCCCGACATCACCTACGTGAGGGTGCGCGACGGCGAAGACGACTACATCCTGGCCGAAAGCCGCCTGAGCGCTTACTACCAGGAGGTCGAAAAACTTGAAATCGTCTGGCGGAAAAAAGGACGGGAGCTGGGCGGAATTTTTTACGAACCGCTGTTTCCGTACTTTAAGGACAGCCCGAACGCTTTTCAAACCTTTGTCGGCGACCACGTCACCGACTCGGACGGCACGGGCATCGTGCATACGGCCCCCGGTTTCGGCGAGGACGACTACAGGATCCTGCAGGGGACGGGGATCACCACGGTGGTGCCCATCGACGCAGAGGGCCGCTTTACTGCCGAGGTGGGCGACTACCAGGGCATTTTTGTCAAGGACGCCGACAAGCCCATCATCGAGCGGCTTAAAGCCGAGGGCAAGCTCGTCAAGCGTGAGCAGATCCTTCACGCCTATCCCCACTGCTGGCGGTGTTCAAGTCACCTCATTTACAGGGCCATCTCCAGCTGGTTCGTCAAGGTCACCGCGATCAAGGACAAAATGCTCGCCGCCAACGGGGCCATCAACTGGGTGCCTTCGCACATTCAAGGGGGAAGGTTCGGCAAGTGGCTGGAAAACGCCCGCGACTGGGCTGTCAGCCGCAACAGGTACTGGGGCAATCCCTTGCCGATCTGGAGGTGCGACGATTGTGGAAAAACCCTGTGCCTGGGGAGTCTCGACGAGCTTGAAGCCCTGTCGGGTCAACGCCCCGCCGACCTGCACAAGCACTTCGTCGACACGATCTCCTGGGCGTGCACCTGCGGCAAGGGAACGATGCACCGTATCCCTGAGGTGCTGGATTGCTGGTTCGAGTCCGGTGCCATGCCCTACGGCCAGGTTCACTATCCCTTTGAAAATAAGGCCAAGTTCGAGAGCCATTTTCCGGCAGATTTTATCAACGAGGGACTGGATCAAACACGAGGCTGGTTCTACACCCTGACGATCCTTGCCGCCGGACTTTTTGACAAACCCGCGTTCCAAAACTGCGTCGTCTCGGGCCTGGTCTTGGCCTCGGACGGCAAGAAGATGTCCAAATCTCTGCGCAACTACACGGACCCGGCCGAGGTCATGGACAAGTTCGGCGCCGATGCTCTGCGTTTGTTCCTGATGCTGTCGGGTGTCACCAAGGCCGAAGACCTGCGGTATTCCGACGACGGCGTTCGCGACGTGCTGCGCGAGATCCTCTTGCCGTTGTGGAACGCCTACAGTTTTTTTGTCACCTACGCGAACCTCGACAAGGTGACGCCCAAGGGCGTGATTCCCTCTCCCTCCAATCCCTTAGACGGCTGGATCCTTTCGGAGCTCGAAAAGTTGACAGAAACGGTGACGTCGGAACTCGACCGCTACGAGGTGACCAGGGCCGTTGAAAACCTTGTCTCTTTTCTGGACCTTTTGAATAACTGGTACATCCGGCGTTCCCGGCGGCGTTTCTGGAAATCGGGCAGCGATTCCGCCGAAGCCTACGAAACCCTTTACAGGGTGTTGAAGCGCTTTGTCACCTTGTTGGCTCCGGTGATCCCTTTCACGGCCGAAGAAATCTGGCAGAACCTCAAAACACCCCAGGATCCCGATTCGGTGCACTTGGCCGACTGGCCGCACAGCGAACCCGAGCGGCGCCGGCCTGAGCTCGAGGTCAAGATGGAGGTGTCACGCCGGACGGTTTCGATGGGACGGGCCCTGCGCAACACGCACAACCTGAAGACCCGCCAGCCGCTCAAAGCCGTCTATCTGGTCACCCGAGACCCTGCCGAAAAAGCCGTCCTGCGGGAGATGGAAGACCTGATCCGCGAAGAACTCAACGTCAAGGAAGTGGTCTTCCAGGACAATGAGGAAAGCCTCGTTGAGTACTCCGCCAAGGCCAACTTTAAGGTTTTGGGCAAGGTGCTGGGACCGGCCATGAAGGCTGCCTCGGAACGCATTGAAGCCCTGGCACCCGATGAGATTTTGACACTTTTGGACGGGGCAAGCCTCCACCTGGACGTGGAGGGCCGGTCTGTGGAGCTGACCCAGGAATCGGTTCTGGTGAACCGGCGTGAAAAGGCCAACCTCAAGGTGATCAACGAAGGCAGTCTGACCCTGGCCCTCGACAGCGAGATCTCGCAGGAACTCAAACTGGAGGGGCACATCCGCGACCTGATCCGTTCTGTTCAAAACGCCCGTAAAGAAACGGGATTCGACGTTTCAGACAGGGTCCGCCTTGTTTTTGGCGGCACACCCGTCGTCCAGGAAGCGCTGGTGGCCTTTGGGAAATTTTTGTCCGAAGAGACCCTGGCCAGGAGCTGGAGCTGGAGCGGAGAAAAACAACCCGGCAACGCCGTCGTTGCAGAGTCGGGGGACGAAGCCTACTGGTTTGTCCTGGAAAAAGCATGAAAAATCTCCTCTTTGCCCTTTTGGCCTTCTTGCTGGTCGCCGCTTGTGCGACTCAGCCCCCTCACCCCGAAATGCCCACCTACGCCGCGGGCTACCTGGCGGAAGGGGCGAGCGTCGTGGGAAAAATTTCCCTAACGGCGTCTCCCGAGCTTAAAAAAAAGCTCGACGAGCACGCCTCGTTGCGTGACGTTGTCGACAGAACCCGCGACCTGTGGTTCAGCTTCAGCCTGAAGGGGCTCAAGCCCGCGGGTTGGCGTCTGGTGCTCATGGGCGATTTTCCGAAAGGTTTGGTCGGCTGGGCCCTAGATGGAAAACCGGGTTGGAAAAAACAAAACGAACCTGGCCCCCAATGGCGCGACGTGAAAGCCGGAGTCTCTGTGGCCTTGCCCGAAGACGGGGTCGTTTTGGCCTCTGCTCAATCCTTCGAGCCTAACGATCTGGTTTGGAACGCTCGCCTGGCCCGCGAACTCCCTTCTGCCGTCCTCCAGAAAACCGACCTTTTTGTGGACATTCAGTCGCCTTCGGGAGTTTTATTTGGGGAGGCTGGGTCCCGCCTGATCCCGATTCAGGAGTTGCGCTTGGCGCTTCAAGCCACCTCGGACGGCTGGGAAGGTCCCATCGTTTTGATCCTGCCCAACGAACAGGCCGCGCGCACCACGCGTTTTCTTCTGAAAATCTGGGCCGCCTCCGTTGCTTCGCAGGCGCCGCCCGCTCAGGGTTCCCTCCAGGCGCAGTTGTCGCAGCTGGTCTGGACCGTTCGGGGCTCGACCCTCGTTGCCGATCATTTCGTTTTCAAAAACTCCACCCTCTTGGGGCTGGTGGACAAGCTCCTTGAGGGTAAGAAATCCCCGAAGGCCGAACCATGAGAACCGGCATCATCGATTACGACGCCGGCAACCTTCAAAGCGTCGTCTCGGCCTTGCGCCGTCTGGGCCGCGACGCCTTTGTCTCGTCCGATCCCCAGGAGCTGTCCAAGGCCGACCGGCTGGTTTTTCCAGGTGACGGGCACGCCGCGACCAGCATGGAAAGCCTGCGCCGTCTGGGGCTCGACGAGCTCCTCAAAGATTTCTTTCAGCGCGGACGTCCCATCCTGGGCATCTGTGTCGGAAGTCAGATCGTTCTGGATTCGAGCGACGAAACCCCCGAAGGCCGGCCGGGCGTCACGCCGTGTCTGGGCCTGGTCGCGGGGACCTGCCACAGGCTCCCCAAGGGCGAAGTCGAAGCCCGTCCGTTGAAAGTGCCTCACATGGGGTGGAACACCGTTCGGATTGAGCAACCCGGTCACCCGCTTTTTCGTGGAATCCGCGACGAGTCGGCGTTCTACTTTGTGCACTCCTTTTACACGGAGCCCGTGAAAAGCTCGATCGTTCTGGGGACCACCGAGTACGGCCTGAGGTTTGTGACGGGCTTTGTCCAGGACTCTTTGGCCGCCTGGCAGTTTCATCCTGAAAAATCCGGGGAAGTCGGTCTGACCTTGCTCGACAATTTTTTTGACTGGAGACCCTGATGCTCAAAAAAAGGATCGTTGTCTGTCTGGACGTAAAAGAAGGAAAGACCACCAAGGGGATCAAGTTCCAGGACAATGTGGAACTGGGTGATCCCGTCGAGATGGCGAACGCTTACTACCTTCAAGGCGTGGACGAGCTGGTCTTTTATGACATCACCGCCAGCGCTGAAAAAAGGCCGATCATGATCGACGTCGTGGCCCGTGTGGCCCAGAAAATCTTCATCCCCTTTTGTGTGGGGGGCGGTTTATCCAGCGCCGAGGACATCCGCCGAGTCATCCTTGCCGGAGCAGAAAAAGTCAGTTTAAATTCGCCAGCGGTCAAAAATCCCGAATTGATCCGTACGGCGGCCCGCATGTACGGCAGTCAAAGCGTGGTTTTGGGGATGGACGTTTTGGCCGACCCCGCGATGAAATCCGGGTACCGGGTTGTGATTAACGGGGGGAGAACTCCCACCGGCTTGGACGCCCTGGAGTGGGCCTTGCAGGCAGAAAGTCTGGGGGCCGGTGAAATCGTTTTAAACTCGATCGACGCCGACGGCACCAAGGCCGGGTACGAACTCACGGTCACCCGCCTGATTTCCACCCACGTCGGCGTCCCCGTCGTCGCTTCGGGCGGTGCGGGCACCCCCGAGCACCTGCGCGCCGTCCTGCAAGAAGGACGCGCCGACGCGGCCTTGGTCGCTTCGATGGTTCACTACGGAACCTACACCGTCAGGCAAATCAAAGAGTTCCTGGCAGAAAAAGGCGTGGACGTCCGGCTCTAGGTTGCGGTGGGCGTGATCAACGAGCGGGGACTCAAGAAAACGACGTGTTTGGGGTGCTCGAGAGAGGGCGACAGCCGTTGTCATTTTCTTGCCGTAGAATTTTTTCCGAAGATTTCAGCTGCTCATCCAAAGATCTCGTTGTAGAGGTCGATCCCGTGACTGCCGGGCTGGGGAGTGCCTTGTGTCAGGCGGAAAGAACGGCTGCCGTCGGGTTTGAGCTCGGCCTGAAGGAAAACGGCATCTGGCTTGTTTTTGTCAAAATACCTTCGGGCCAATTCGTACTGGTGCGTCACAAAGAAAATCCTGATTTTCCGTTCGCACAGGGCGTCGATGATCTGGGCGGCGATTTCCGAGCCCTCCCTTTCGTTAGTTGCGGCAAACGATTCGTTAAAAAGAACAACGGCGTGGGAACCGAGTTTTTCTACCAGCGAGTTCATCCGGGCCAATTCCTCGTCGAGTTTTCCGCTCGTCATGCTGGCGTCTTCTTTGCGGCGGAAGTGGGTAAAGAGCCCGTGAGTCACGCTGAGCCTGCAACTTTGGCCAGCGACAAAAAGCCCGCTCTGCGCCATCAGAAAGCTCAAGCCCACGGAGCGTAAAAAGGTGGACTTGCCGCCCTGGTTGGCCCCTGTCACGATCACAAGGTTCTGGGCCGTGCCGTCGAAGGTGTTGCCGACAGCGGGGCTTGTCAAGCTGAGCGCCAAGCAGGGATCGACCAATTCTGCAACCTGAAATTGGCGCTCCTGGGCGGAAAAAAGCTCGGGAAAGCAGGAGGGGATCTCTTTTGAATCCAATTTTTGCTTCAGCTGGATTCCTGCGATGTAAAAGGCGAGTTCGGTGCGCAGGTGGACCAAAAAACCCAGGAGGTGGTCTGTCGCCTGAGCCAGGACGTTGGCAACCTGGTTGACGCCGTGGTCGTACAGCTCAGAAAGGGCGCGCGCGCCCTTTTCATCACGCTCGGCGATGGTGAGGCGAAAACTGGGCGGCCGCTTTTTTAAAACCGATTTGAGCTTGTCGAGCCAACCTTGGGGAGCTTCGTCCCGGCGACTCAGGGTGTAGGGTTCGCCCTTAAATCCCACCCCGAGTTTGGCGCTAAGCACGACACCCTGAGGAAACTTCAGTTCTTCCAAAAGGCCCCTGACGGCGGCAAGATAATCGTCGTTGAGCTCGGTTTGAAGCAAGGAGAGAAATTGCCGAAATCCCGGGGAATCGAACAATGAAACGGACTTTTCCGCCAGACGCCGCATCTGGAACAAAATTCCCAGGAACATTTCAAGCACTTCGGACGAGCGGCTGATCACAAAGCCGGGGTGCTTGATATAAAGGCTCAGGTAGTTTTCCCGCTCCTGCTCGATGGCTTGGACGGTCCAGTCGTACAACTGGCGCACGAGTTCCTGATTCTTGAGGCAGTCTTTGAAAACGGCTTGCCGCCATCCGAGAACTTCAAGGTCGCTTTGAGGCGCAAGGAGCAGATTCCGAACGGTTTCAAGCAGGAAAGGGTCATCGTTCGACATCGCGCGAAACAAAACGTCGAGTTCCAAGTCTTGAATCAGGTCGACTTGGAGGGGCCCCAGGACCGTTGGTGAAAAATCAGAGCGGGGAAACAGTAAATGGGCCTTCATGAGGGAAGCCTTGCAAGAATTTTATTGTAAGTCAGGTTGTATTTTTCGGCGATGGCCAAGGCAAAGGCCAAGCCGTCAGCGGGTTTACGGATGACCTTGAACGTCCTTGACGCGGGGTCCTCGGGATTGACCGTGCTCATCATGCTCACGGTTTTTTCATTGAAATCGGCCAGCTCATCCAGAAAGGTGACACACACGCCGACTGCGTCCACCTCGCTGATCCGGTCAAAAACCCGCCGCGCGAGTTCGAGCGCGTCCAGAACCGTCGTGGAATTGAAGATCTCGTTCAGGATGAAAAGACTTTGCGGCGTGAGCCGGTTCACGATCTCGTGCACGCGGGCTAGGTCGTCATAGAGTTTTCCACGGTGATCTTCCAGCTGTTCTTCTTTTTCGAAATGCGTGAATATTTGATCGTAAAAAAGTAGCCGGGCCTGGGTTCCCGGAACGGGACAGCCCAAATTTCCCAGGTAGTGCGCCTGGCCGAAGGCACGGGCAAAGGTGGTTTTTCCGCCTTGGTTGGGCCCGTTGACGACGAGAATTCTTTCGGGACCGCTCAGATAAAATTCATTCGTTATGACGGCTTGGCCGTACAGACCGAGCTTTTTGGCCAGCGCTAAATCGAAGGCGTCCTTCTGGAAAAGAAACCGTTCTGGGGAAGGTTGGGGGGAGGTGACGAGCTGAGGATAACAGAAGCCGAGTCCCGTGTCTTTGAGGGGCCGGATGTAGTCGAGGTAGGCGGCGTAGAACTGAATTTCCCGTTCAAAGAGGACGACCAGCTCGTCTTGAAAGTCCGTGTGACGTTCACAGAAACCTGCGAGGTTTTGAAA
>JABEVL010000302.1 GCA_013043995.1 Spirochaetales bacterium
GATGTGGCGGATGGCCTTGTCGTAATGGAGGTTCAGGAGTTTGATGATGTCGTTCCCCAGAGTCTCCGTCATGTAGGTGAACCCCTTGATGTCGGTGAAGAGGATCGTCAACTCCTGCTTGGTACCTTCAAGTTTGATCTGGCGTTCTTTATAGGCCCTGGAGGCAACGTCCTGGGTGACGAACTTGCGGAAAATGTTCATCAGGTTGCGAATCGTCGACGACAGGGCGTTGAACGAGAGGCCCAGGTAGGTGATGTCGTCGTTGGGAGCGCCGTGCAGCGTGATCGAGGACAATTCCTGGCTTTCCTGCATCTCCATGAGGCTCTTGGTGATGAGGTCGACGTAACGGAAAAGGTGGCGAAGAAGCCACACGCTCAACACCAGAGTCACGAGAGTGATCACAAGAATCAGGAGACCGACGACCCAGAAAATCGACCAGCTCGCGGCAAGAAAAACCTGCTGGTCTTCGG
Organism: Spirochaetales bacterium; assembly: GCA_013043995.1. Lineage (GTDB taxonomy): Bacteria > Spirochaetota > Spirochaetia > JABEVK01 > JABEVK01 > JABEVK01. Next base: position 471 of record JABEVL010000302.1, read on the forward strand.
CCCGAACAAGAAAGACGTTCCAACCTTTCTGGTACTTGTAATACCCGAAAAAGTTCTGCCCGCCGGCCTGAAATTCGATAGGCCCCTCGGAAGTGCCCGCATCTCTGAGGCTGATCAGTTTTTGGAGGGCCGTCTGATCGGGGAAACTCGTCCATTTGAGGGTGGGAGACGCAAAATACAAAAAGCTGCCGTCGTCGCGAACACCGAAAGCCATGGAATTCGCACGGGTCAGACTCGGCAGGGCGGCCTGGGCAAGTGCTTTTTGGCTTTCCTCCAGCTTTTGATCGTAGGAGTAAACGTCAAACTGCGTGCTGGCAGTGATGTAATTTTCCTTCAGCTCTTTGACCAGAAGCTCGTTCATGAGCTTGACCTGCTGGGAGCGGTTCAGGACGAGGTTGATGTAGTTCGTTGTAAAGTTGGAAACCAGAAGAAAAAAGACAAATAGAAGGACAATTTTGCCGTAGAGAGGGACGACACGAGTTGAACCCACCTTCTGGAAAAACCCGGATTGACTTCCGGACATTGAGGCCCCCTTCAAAGCTTACCTTGCAACTAAACTAACTCAAGACTCCAGAAATTTCAACTTTTTCGTCCTTGATTTTTGGACTTATTTTATTTTTTAACGGGAAATCAATAAAAAGGCTCCGAGGGACCATCCCCGGGACTCGGTCCGGAGAAAAAAAATCCCCGGGGAAAGGAGATACCCCGGGGAACCATCCGCCGCACGCCCTTGCTCAATCGTGCGGTTTCATAAGCAGAAACCCTGAATTCTCAGAAGAGTTACAAGCTGATCCTCAATTTTCAAGAAGAGTGATCTCGACGCGGCGGTTTTTTTGCATGTCGGCCTCATTGTCATTGGGAGCTAGAGGTTTTTCCGCGCCCCACCCCCTGCAGGTGATCTGGGAAGGTTGTCTCACCCCGATCTGGACCAAATAGTCCCCCACGGCCTGTGCCCGATCCTGTGAGAGCTTGAGGCGGTCTTCTGCCGTGCCTGCCAACGCGGTAAAACCTTCGACGAGGATGTCGCGTTTGGGGTACTTTTTCAGGATCGCGCCGATCGTGCTGAGCTTTTGCTTTTCTGACGGGAGCAAGAGCGCCGAGTCGGGCGGGAACTGGATGTTGTCCAGGTTGATCATGACGCCTTTGGGAGCGGCTTGCACCTGGAGGTTTCCCAGGCCTTGCTCGGCGAGACTCTTTTTCACCTCGTCGACGATTTTGGGCTTGTCCATGACCTTGGCTTCGACGAGTTTGGAGTGGCTGTCTCCCGTGAACTCAAAGACATCACCGTTGTTCAGAGTCAGCACCAGGCTGTAGTTTTCCTCGTAAGAATTTTCAAGGCCCAAGGCCTCGTCAAACCAAATCTTCTGATGCGAATACCCCGTCAGGAACATGGGGTAGACCTTGTACTGATCGGCAGAAAAGGGGGTTTTGAGAAAGAGCTCGTAATCGGCCTGGATCAGCTGAAGGGTTTTTCCGTCTTTCTGCACCTCGCCGAGGTACTTGTACGACACCTGGACGGGAACCCGGAGCGGGGGCATCGGCACGCCGTTGGAGTCGAACATCCTGATCTCGGAAAGATCTTCAAGCTCCTCGCCGGGGGCGGCCCAGGTGTCTCCCGGCTGAACGTCTTTCCCCGCAAAGGTCGGCACGTTGCGCACGACGGGAAGAATCTCTTTTTCGGGAACCCGGCAATGGCCCAGATCGTCGCGCCAAAAATCTGTGGGGTAGGCTTCATCGACCTTAGCGGCGGCCAACCCGTCGCTCCGCTGGCTGGTGTAGAGGGTTTCGCCCACCAGATGCCCCGAGTTCGGCGTCGTTTCGGTGATTTTGAAACTGATGCGGTAGGTGTCGAGGTTGTGCTCGACTTTTTTCCCGTTGACGAACACGTCCTGGTTGCTCACCCCGTAAATGCGGAACTGATCCCCCTGGCGGTACAGAAACCTCAAATCCACAGCGCTCAGCGGCGCGGCCACGCCTCCCCATGCTCTTAGGATCACCAAAAGTTCCACAAAAAGCCGTTTTTTTTTCATACTTCCCCCCTGAACTTTTCGGCTAAAAATTCCTTTTCTTGACAAATGGGAAATCACCCGGTTATGCTTTCCTGCTAGACCATGGAGCGAATGACTGCTCGGGGGAATGGAGTTTTGTTAGGGAGGCATATGGCGTGAACACACGGCAAAAAGTTGAGATCGACGGCCCCAAGTTTAAGGCCCTTTTAGACGACGTTCAGAAGCGTATTCGTGACGAAGATCCCCACGAACTCGACGCTTACAGGGCTCTTTTCAGAAAGAACGTCCCCTTTTTTCTTCGGAGCTACGTTGCGGCCTACCTTTTAAGGCAAGCGTCGGGCCGGCTTGGCCCCCGGCAGAGACCTTCCCAGGTCGCGACCCTGTTTGTCAGTATCGGTAAAAACCGCAAGGTGTTTCCCCGCGATCTGGTTTTATTTTTTGTCCATGGAGCTCAGCTGAACAAGAGCAACCTGGGAGACATCAAGATCCTTGAGAACTATTCCTTTGTCGAAGTCGAGGAACCCCTAGCCGCCAAGGTCATTCAACAGCTGGACGGAAGTACCTTTAGGGGCCGTCGGGTGTCGGTGAATTTTGCCAAAAAGCGCTCCAGTGAAACCCCTGAAGACTACACGTTCCAAAGCGAAGACAATTTAGCCCAGGTCGAAGAATAACCCTGAGCACAGCTTTCCGGACGGCAGAGGCACTCCTGGATTTTTTTCAGCTAGTGAATCCATATCTTGAGAAGAATCAGCAAAAGAGCTGCATTCGTCCCCGCACCGATCAGAAAAAGAACCTGGGCCAGAAGTTCCCCCCTTCTGGCCTTTTTTCTGTACTGCAGCCTCGCCGCGTGGTCCAGGGGATTTTTTAAAAAAGCCAGGTCGCGCAACCCTCTTTGGTGCCGGCTTTCGGTCCAGAGTTTGTTGAAAGCGTAAAAAAAGGCGATCCCCGGCGGAAGAAAAAAGGTGCTGGGAACCAAGGCCAGCGCCAGGGCAATCAACCCCTCGGCCCTTCCACCGGGCTGGCGAAGACTAAAGTACCCGGCAATCAGCAGGGCCATCAGTCCAACGGCTAACGAAAGGGGAGTGATAAAATTCCAGTGTTCGATTTTCTGGCGTGAACTCCATAACGTGCGGGCGACGACAGTTTCAGGGCGCCCCTCGTAGGCGACCAGCAGGAGGTGCGTTTCAGCGTTGCGGAAACAAACCCGGCCATCAGGACCCGCGCTCAGGTTCCCCGCCACCCAGAAGGGAACACCCTCGGGCAGGGCCCTGAGGTCCTTCCAAAAGACCCTTCGCGGAGGTTCGTCGGGCGCGTCCGGCCGCTGGAAGACGTGTTCGCCGTTCCAGGAGTCATCGTCGGGAGTTTGTAAAAACCAGAAGTCGGCGCCTTTCACGTCCACGGGAACGCTCAACTGGCCATCGGTCAGCCAAAGAATTTCGCGCCCTTCCCA
>JABEVL010000303.1 GCA_013043995.1 Spirochaetales bacterium
TGACGACGTCGCCGCCTCGGACGCTGTAAGAAGGAATGTTGACAATGCGTCCATTAACCTGAAAATGACCGTGGTTGACCATCTGACGAGCCATGGCCCGTGAGCTTGCCAAGCCCAGTCTAAAGATCACGTTGTCCAGACGAATTTCCAGAAGACTCATCATCGAGTCACCGGTGACGCCGGGCATCGTTTTGGCTTTTTCAAAGATATTGCGGACTTGGCGTTCCGAAACACCGTATGAAAATTTCAGCTTTTGCTTTTCAGTCAGCTGCTTGCCGTATTCTGTTTGCTTTGTACGGCGTTTTTTAGGACCGTGCATCCCAGGGGCGTGGGGCTTCTTTTTCAAGAGCTTGTCGTACTTTGGCTGTTCAAAGATGTTGACGCCAAGGTGACGAACCAGCTTTCCCTTGGGAACGTTTTTGCGGTTCCGATTCATGGATTCTCCTTTCCAAGGATAGTTTTCCCCAACGGGGACAATCGCCTGATTCTAGGCGGGGTCTTTGGCTGTGTCAAGGATTGCATAGGGTGGAATCAGTTCGCTTGCTGTTTTTCGGGAAACCGAGCACGGAAAGGCACTCCCAGGCAGGGAAAGAAAAAACGAGAAGTGCTCCTCCCAACCGCCCAGAGTGTCCGAGTCTATGGGCTGCCAGGACCCTTCGGGGTTGAGAACAAGCCTTCGATGAGCTCTTGCAGAACGTGTTTTCCATTCGAGGTTGTAGGGCCTAGAATTTTGGTTTTGGGGGAACCCGAGGACCAGGGCCGACTCACCCGCCGAGAATTGGAACTCAACTCCCCAGGAGCTGCGAGACTCGGCTTTGCGGCCCGCCAGGTAGTCTTCGACGGAACCGTCGTTCCAGATGGAACGGGCGGTCAAAGCCTGAGAACGTTTCCAGGCGAAGGCTTCCAGTTCCAGGACTGCCCGGGCTTCTACAGAAGTGGGACGGCGCCAGCGGGGCCAGCGTACGGTGGCTGAAACAAAAAATTCGGGAGATTCCTGGACAAAAAAATAGTCGAGGATCAATCTCCCGGGCGTCGCAAGGTCGGGATGTTCCAAAATCAGGTTTTCCCTCAGTCCCCAGGAAAAATCACCTTCAAACGAAAAGGCGTTGATGGTTCTAAAAGAATGTTTCTGGCGCCCCCAAGTCACGTACGAATCCGCTCCGACGATCAAAGAATCGGCATTGCCGGCTTGAACCAAGCGTCGAAGGCGTCCACCCTGGAAAACCACACGCAAAGGATCTTCGCGAAGGTCAGAGACCCCCTGCATGTTGGCAACCAGAGATCTTTTGCGCACTCCCCCCAGGGTCTGTTCAAAATCTACGGCGTCACGGTCTCCTAAACCTGGGTACTGGCGATTTTCGATCAGGGGGAGCTTTCGTACTGAATCGGGCTTGGAACGTAGAGCCCCCAACTGGTAAAAGGAGGCTTTGAGCTCAGGCGTAAAAGGACTCGATAAGGATGCTGGGGCTCTAGGGGTGCTGGGAAGGGGGTCAAAAGTTCCAACAGGCCATTGGCTGACCAAAATTTGCCCCGGAATCCTCCAGTCGACGCCAGCTTGTTCGGATTTGCTCCAGGGCAGCAGCCAGCGTGAAAGTCCGTGACCGTAGTGAAGCCCTTCTTTTGCGGAAGCGATGACGGCCTCGTGACGGCACCAGGCGGGCAAAAATGAGGATTTTTTAAGCCAGACGCCTGTAGGAACTGAAGGACACGGCTCAATATCCTTTGCGGCTTCGTTCGGGAAAAGAGCGTTCCAATCAAACCCGCTGGGGTTTGTCACAAAAAATTGATCGAGGAGATTTTTTCTGCGCCGAAAAAAATCTGCAAAATCCGGAGAAAAAGAGTCCTCGGGAACGGGTTCTAAGAAATCCTTAAACTGACGGTTGGAAAACAGCCAGTGAACTGTTCCTTGGCATCTGGGAGCTGTCAGACGGCTTTCGGCCTGTTCCAAAAAGGCAATCAAGGCCGATTGAGGAGTGTCACTCAGATCAATAAAAAGGTAACGTCCCGATTGATGGTCCCTGTTCATGTTTGTGTTTTGCTCCCAATGACCCGGTAAAGTCAAGGATTTTCGAGAAGACACTTTACGATCCCTGCCAGAATTTGTATATTAAAAATGGAGACGGTGGTGTTTACCCCTATCCTACCCCCAAAATATCTGTATAACTTACTACATTATAAGGAGTCGTTATGGCAAAACAACTGCTCTTCACAGAAGAAGCACGTCGCTCACTGCTCGCCGGAGTGGAAAAACTTTCAAGGGCTGTGATGGTCACGCTGGGGCCAAAAGGGCGTAACGTTCTGTTGGATAAAAAGTTCGGTGCACCAACCGTGACGAAAGACGGCGTTTCCGTTGCTCGCGAAATCGAACTTGAAGATCCCTTTGAAAATATGGGAGCTCAACTCGTCAAGGAAGTTGCAGTCAAGACCAACGATGTTGCTGGTGACGGTACCACAACGGCGACGGTTTTGGCTTATTCCATAGCTAAAGAAGGCCTGAAGTCTGTTGCTGCTGGTGTTTCTCCCATGTCCCTCAAGAGAGGTATCGATAAAGCTGTAGAAATGGCCGTGGTCGAAATTAAGAAAATTGCAAAAGAGATCAAAGACAAGGAAGAAATCTCTCAGGTCGCCACAATTTCGGCTAACAACGACAAAGAAATCGGCAAAGAGATCGCCGACGCCATGGAAAAGGTCGGAAAAGACGGCGTGATCACCGTTGAAGAGTCGAAGACCATCGAAACAACGACAGACTACGTCGAGGGTATGCAATTCGACCGCGGTTACCTGTCTCCCTATTTTGCGACGAACCGCGACACCATGACCGTTGCTCTCGATGACCCCTACGTTCTTCTTTTCGAAAAGAAAATCAGCACGATGAAGGACCTGTTACCTGTATTGGAGAAAGTCGTCCAAACGGGCAAGCCCCTTTTAATCATCGCTGAGGACGTCGACGGCGAGGCCTTGGCGACCCTGGTCGTGAACCACGTCCGCGGTGCCCTGAACGTTTGTGCGGTCAAGGCTCCTGGCTTTGGCGACCGGCGAAAAGCGATGCTTGAAGACATTGCCATTCTGACAGGCGGCGAGTTGATTAGCGAAGACCTGGGCATGAAGCTTGAAAACGTCGAGCTGAAGCAACTGGGACGGGCGAAAAATATCAAGGTCGAGAAAGAAAACACGACGATCATCAACGGTGCCGGAGCTCAAAATGCTATCAAGGAGCGGATCGCTCAGATTCGTTCCCAAATTGAGGACACGACCAGCGATTATGACCGTGAAAAACTTCAGGAACGTCTGGCCAAGCTGGCCGGTGGGGTTGCTGTGATCAACGTCGGCGCTCCGACCGAAGTCGAACTCAAAGAGAAGAAGCACCGTGTGGAAGACGCTTTGTCAGCTACCCGTGCGGCCCTCGAAGAGGGGATCGTACCCGGCGGTGGCATCACCCTGGTCCAGGTTGCTCAAACTCTTGAAAAAGCCGACATTTCTTCCTTGAATGACGAAGAAAAGGTTGGGTTCCGCATTGCCCGCCGCGCTATGGAAGAGCCGATTCGCCAGATCGCCGGCAACGCCGGTGTCGATGGCTCGATCATTGCCGAACGAGCTAAAAACGAAAAGAAAGGCTGGGGCTTTGACGCCGCCAAGATGGAGTGGGTCGACATGATCAAGTCGGGTATCATTGACCCTGCCAAGGTCACCCGTTACGCTCTTCAGAATGCGGCCTCAATCGCCGGACTTTTGCTGACGACGGAGTGCGCGATCACCGACATCCCTGAAAAGAAGTCCAACGCTGCGCCGCAAGGCGGCGGCATGGGCGGAATGGGCGGCATGGACATGATGTAAAAGCGCTCAAGGTTTGCGGGCTTCGGTAAAATGAAGCCCGGGCGCTTGAACCCATCAGTTTTAAAAGATGTCCCCTAGTTTTTGACTGGGGGACGAAAAGGACGCGAAAGCGTCTTTTTTTTTATATCGTCGATCGTCTGGACCAAAGCGCGGACTTTTGGTACAACAAAACCATGACACGCAACGCATTTATTTTTTGTATCGGGTATCAGGGCGGCACGGCCATCGTCGATAAAAAACTCGAAGCTCGTTACCGCAAGAAATCTTGCCGTGAACTTTTTGCCGAAGGACTGTACAAGCCGGCTTTGGCAGCGGCCGTTTACGATAAGAATCAAGCGGATCTTGAGTGGATCAGAAAAAGCTATAGTACCCTGAGCGGCCGCGAATACCGTGACGTTGACGCTATCATCAGAGCTCTTGGGGTTGCTGACGTCAGGGAAAGCATTCAGCGCACCTTGTACCTATAACCAGTTGCCCGTCTTGTTGACGCCTCTAGCGATTTCTGCTAGTCTGACCCAATCATTTCCCTATCAAGGATTAAGAATGAACCCATTATTTTCAGCTCTGACATTTCTCCAAGCCCAGTCTACTGGTGCAGACATGTATATGACCCCGATCGTTTTCGGTTTGGTCATCGTTATTTTCTACTTTTTGATCATTCGCCCCCAGAATAAAAAGCAGAAAGACCTGCAAAATATGCTCAAGGCGATTAAAAAAGGCGACAAGGTTGTCACAATCGGAGGTCTTCGAGGGGTCGTGGAACGCGTCGATGAAGATACGGTGACCTTGAAGGTCGACGAAGGTTCGGGAACTTCTCTTGAGTTCAATAAAAGCGCCATCGCCAATTTGGTCAATCCTCCGGTCGCCAAAGACGATAAGAAGCTTTCGAAAAAAGCTTCAAAAGAGATCGATGCCCCTGTCCAGGAAAAGCCTTAATCATTTTCGGGAGTTGGTTCCATGAGTAAACGTTTTCGGCTTTTTACAATCTTGATTCTTCTGGGAGTGGGTGTCTGGTTCCTCTACCCAACGGTTGTTTGGTATTTCTTTACCACCAAGCCCCAACAGCAGTTGGCATCGTCCTCTCTTGAGCAAATTCGTGACTTTTCCGTGGCCCACGCTCAAGCTGATCTCAAAGATTTACAGACCCTTTACGCGAGCAACCCGAAAGCTGTTCTGCCGAGCAAGCTGAGTTTTCTCATTCCTGTTGCTACAAGAAATTACAATGATATCAAATTGCCAGCACCGCAGGTCTGGACCGTTGGGGACGTTTTCAAGGCCTTCACGAGTCAGGATGATTTTCTGATCGCTGTGGAAGATCATTACCGCAATGAGGCTTTTCACCTTAAAAACATGAAAAGTCACATCATTCAGTTAGGTCTGGATCTCTCAGGCGGTATGAGCATCATACTTAAAGCCGATTTGAAGGCTCTTGCCGTCAAAAAAGGCCATCCTCTGACAGAGCAGGATAAAAGCGACGCGATTGGCCGTGCCATCGATATCCTCAAAAGCCGGATTGACCAGTTTGGTGTTTCTGAGCCGTTGATTAAAAGAGAAGCCGGCGGCGGTGACCGGATCTACGTCGAACTTCCAGGTGAAGTCGATCCAGACCGTGTCAATTCCTTCCTGAGGGGGAAAGGTTCCCTGACGTTGAGCATCGTTGACGATGCCGCCACGAACGCCGTCAATCAGTATATTGCGGCCCATCCAGAACTTGTTGATCCTGTTACGCAGAAAGTTAATGTGAAAGCGATTCCCGCAGACATTTTACCTGCGGGTCTGGCCCTTCGCACTTACTACAAAAAAGATCGTTTTGGCTTGGACCAGTTTGTTAATCGTCAAGTTGTCAAAACCGACGATAAAAACGTTCTGGATGGAACCCATATTCAGCAGGCCATTGTCAGCCGCGACCCTGTAACCAACCAACCCACGGTAAACTTCGTTCTTGACAGCGTCGGCGCCAGTCACTTTTTTCAGATGACTCAGGCGAACGTCGGTAAAACGATGGCTGTTGTTCTGGATCATAAAATAAGAGCAGGGGCCCGCATCTCTGAAGCCATCCCGGGCGGTAGCGTTCAGGTCACTGGTTTTGACCAGACAGCGGCCCAAGATTTGGCGGTTACTTTGCGTACGGGTGCTTTGCCCGTCAGCCTGATTGTCGAAAGTTACACAAGCGTGGGGTCAACCCTTGGACAGGATGCTATCAATGCTGGTATCAACGCCTCAATGTGGGGTTTGATTCTTGTTGGATTCTTTATGCTGGCCTATTACAAGGGGTCGGGTATCAATGCCGACCTGGCTCTGATCATCAATATGTTCCTTGTCATGGCCGTCTTGAGTGTTTTCAATATGACTCTGACGCTTACCAGTATCGCAGGCCTGGTCCTGACCGTGGGGATCTCGGTCGATGCCAACGTTATTATCTTTGAGCGCATCAAAGAAGAGTACTGGTCGGGCAAGTCCCCGGCCACCGCAATCGATATTGGCTTTAAGCGTGCTTTCTGGACGATTATGGACTCACACGTCACAGCGTTGATCGCTTCGTTGTTCTTGAGTCTTCTCTCCAAAGGAGCTGTCCAAGGCTTTGCCGTTACCATGGCGGTCGGTCTGATCAGTTCGCTCTTCACCTCACTCTTTGTTTCGCGTCTGATCTTCGACTTTGAAATTGACGTTCTCAAGGCGCGCCGGTTGAGTATCACCTGGAGGAAAATGTAATGCAGATCAAAAAGGCCATTCCTTTTTCCAAGTTGCGCTGGCCCATGTATATCTTTTCAATCGTTTTGATTGTGGCTGTCTGGGTTGGCACCTTACTGCAGGGCGGATTTAACCTCGGTATCGACTTTAAGCCAGGTTTGAGTGAGACGGTCAAAATCAATAACCCAGAGGTGACGGTTTCTACCCTCAGGGAAGCTTTGAAACTGAGTGATTACATTTTTTCAATTCAACCCGTGGGAACAAAAGGGGATCAAACCTTTCTGTTACGAGCTGTAGCTCACAACGATCAAAGTCAGGTCGCAAATTTGCAGGCTGTTCTTGCCACTGCGGCAAAGAATGCCATTGAAAAACGATTCGGAACCGGGTCGGTCGATGTTCTTTCTTCAGATTTTATTGGTCCCAGCCTCTCCAACGAAATCGTTCTTCAAACCTTCTGGCTTACGCTCGCGGCAGTTATCGTCATTCTTCTTTACATCTGGTTTCGCTTTAAGTTTGCTTACGCTGTTGCTGCCATTATTGCCTTGATCCATGACCCGATTTTTATCGTGGGTTTGATTGGAACCTTGCAAATGGAAGTTTCGACGGCGACAATCGCTGTTGTTTTGACGATCATCGGTTATTCACTCAACGACACGATTGTTGTCTTTGACAGAATTCGTGAAAATATTCGTCTTCAGAAGACGAGTAATATGTTTGACCTGATCGATCTTTCAATCACTCAGACCTTGAGCCGAACCTTGGTTTCCTCGTTGACTGTTTTGATTTCCGCAGCTTCCTTGTGGTTTTTCACAACAGGTCAAATTCACGATTTTGCTTTTGCCCTGATCGTCGGTGTCGTTATTGGAACTTACTCCTCCATCTTTATTGCAGCTCCTTTGATGGTTTCAATTTCCGGCGGGAAACCGCCTGTGGAAAAAGAAAAGAAGGCCCTTCCTCCAGAAGAGGGTTTAGAAGCCTAAAATAAAAAAAGCCCCGAAAGGGGCTTTTTTTATTTCTTGCTGAATCGTTCTTCGGCTTCAATGAGACGATACCAAGGGCTGGGCCCGATGTAAGTTTTGCGCAGAGGCAAGATTTCCTCCCAGCCCTTTTGCGGTGGGAGGGACGAAGGTCCAAGAAGTTCCCTCCGTGTGGGGTCTGAAGAAGAGTTTTTCTGAATTTCTTCCAATAACTTTCGATATTCGGTCATAAAAATGTCCTTTATAGTAAGGGCGGATTTAGGTCAAAAAGTTCGAGTTGGCCTGTGTTTGTTGTTCTTGAAACCTTAGTTCTTGAGGGGAAGGGCTGTCCTGCTTCGTGGAGCCTCATCTGAGCCCAAGAGGTTGGCCACTTGTGCCGAACTTCGGTGGTGTCTTCGTTCCAGACGTTCGCTAAATTCGCCCAGTCAGTTTCCCAATCGTCATAAATTCCGTGTTCAGCTTGAAAATCCGCTACGGCGTGAACAAAGTTCCACAAAATTTCTGTTGCAGTGTTCCTCTGGACGTCCGTGAGGCTGTTTTCTCTTCGTGCCGTTAAAAGGAAGCGCCCCCAGTAAAGGAGTGCTGCTTCAGGGTCCCAACCGAGGCAACCTAAGGCCGCAAGCCTCAAAGCTTCGGGTTCTCCCCAAATTTGCATGCAGGATCTTAAAAGACGACGCTCTTCAAAATCTTGCCAAGCCATTTGGGTCCAAAGCCAGATATTGAGGGACTTGAGTTCTTCTTGGTCCTCTTCCGGCCACCGCCGAGCGAGTTCCTCCCAGGAGCTGAGAAAAACTTCCTCAAGTCCGGTTTCCTGAGCATCCAAAAGTGCTTGAAGGGTTTCGAGGAGAATGGTATCGGGCCTGAGTACCTGTTGGAGAAGTTGTCTAAGACTACCTTGGGCGTTGTAAAGGTGATTTCCGCTTTTAACGACTTGCACGATCACTGCAAGCGGCCAGTCCTTGGGAATCAATTGCGCATGATAGGCAGCTGCTTCTTCCAGACTTGCATAAAAAAAGTGAATCGAGAGTGCCGCTTCCCGCCAAGGGCGCAGAGGCGAATGCGGAGGGATTTCGTCGAGGGCCTCAAAGAGTTCCGCCGTCGGCATCCCGTTGCAGACGGCTTCCCAGGCATCTGCAACCGCAAGCGCTTGACGGTAGATCGGGTGGTTTTCCTGAAGGTGACTGCAAGAAAGAAGCTGCTGCGGACGTGTCAGAATCTTTCCCAATTCATGGGTAGCCTGGGTGCGAAGATAAGGATTGGGAGCATTTAGGAGCCTTTTGAGGGCTAGATCGACCCTGCTCTGGTGGTCAGTCGGGGCCGTTGGGTACGATGTGGGCTTCACAGGAACCTCGCTTGGTATCGCGGCATGGAATTTAGTTCAAACCGTCAGTACTTTATCGGCGCGAAGTCGACGAACTTCATCGGCACTCAGAACTCTCAAAATATCGAGTTCGGGTCGATCGGCCAATTGTACCGTTGGAGCGTTGACGAGAGGTACCTTGTGTTCATCTGTCAGGACCTTGAGGATGGGGTGCTTGGGGTCGATGGAACTTGTGTCATAAACTACGGCGTAAGCACCGTTCTTTAGCTCAAGGAAGGAGCCGAGCGGGTAAAGGCTTAGGGCAAAGACGAGGCGTTTCAGGATTTGATCGTCGTAGGTTTTTCGGATGTCCTTGAGCAAGTCCATGAGACTAGCGTGACCCGAGCGCGCGACCCTGTACGGGCGAAGCGAAATTTGGGCGTCATAGGCGCTAGCTACGGAAAGAATCTTGGCGCTTAAGGCGATCTTATCGCCAGTAAGACCCTGGGGATAGCCTGTACCATCTTCTTTTTCGTGATGTTCAAGAACGGCCAGGGTAACGTTGGGGTTGAGGCCGAGCTCCTTGAGTATCCGGTAACCCAAAATTGGGTGTGCCGTCAAAGCGCGTCGTTCGGGTTCTGTCAGGGCTCGATTGGCGTTCTGAAAAGTGTCAGGGAGTTTGAACATCCCGATTTCATGTAAAAGGCCCGCCATCCCCAACTCGATCATTTTATGGGAGGGGAGCTTTAAAGCGTCGCCCAGCGCGATGGCCAAAATAGCGACGTTGACAGAATGTCCAATGATGTAAGAAAAGCCACTGCGATCGAGTTCAGAAAGACGAAGAAGAAAACGCCTGTTTTTTTTGTAGAGGGCGATGAGGGCCTTCACCTGATCGATAAGAGGTTCGATCGAGATCGTCGATTTTTTCAGAAACGTGTCGTAAAGCTTGTGGGTGAATTCCAGCAGTGCCGTGTAGAATTTTTGGGTCTCTTCACGAGCTTGGCCGTCTTCAGATTCATCTGCCGGTTGTTCGTCGTAAACCTTGTGTTCTTCGGGAACGAAGGATTCATCAGCCGCCGTCTCTTCGGCCTGGATTTCAGAGATCTGCCAAGTTTTTAAGCGCTTGAGAAGTGACTCTGTAACCGGAGTTTCAGGGGTGGACAAGATGTAGCTTTCGTCGAGATAAAGATAACCAGAGTAGAGGGAATTAGGTTTAAGAGAAGAAATTGCTAAACTTTTCATCGTTATTTTACGTTGACCCTCACCTAACAATTATCTACACTAGAATCGATCCGGGCAAGGGTAGATTTTATTTTTTCCTTCACGGGGGGCTTTTGTGAAATTTAAACTCCTGTTCACTCTCTTTAACGTCATTCTGGGGTTATCGTTTCTTTTGCTTTTTTTCATGCCGCTCCCCGTCCTAGGCTGGAACTCCCTTGTCAAATTCTGGCTTGAAAATTGGTACATCGCCGGGGCCTTCATCCTAGTTCTCGGCACCCTGGACGCTTATTTTGTCAAAAACTGGAAACTCTTGCGTCTTTTAGAACATGAGGACTGGCAAGGTCTCTACGATTACTTAGAAAAACTGAGGCTCAAAAAACCTGTTTTGAGCCCCTCGAGAACCAAGCTCTACGTGAACTCGTGTTTGATCCTTCGCAAGCCGACGTCAATCAACGACCTTCGCCAGGATTACCTTCAGCGCCAGGTCCAGATTCCGCGGTCTCTGGCACTTTTACTGGCCCTCCCCTTGATTTTGGAGGGTAGATCTGGGGAGATTAAGACCTTTCTTGCTCCTTACCTGAAAAAAGCTTCCCATGGACCCGAAATTGGATGGTTGCGTTGGGCGTATTCTTTTGCTCAATTGATCGATCACGAGTGGGCGTCCGCGAAAGAGAACCTTTTTCTTATCGTCGGAGATACACGCACTCCCTTGCTTCAGCTCTTGTCTCTTTATCTTTTGGATCATCTACGAGGAAGGGATGACGAAGTTCCTAAAATCCTCGATCCCTTGTCGAACGACCTGCGACGCCGCATGACGGACGCGGATTGGAAAAAGCACATCGAAGGTCTTAAAGAACAGGTCGTTCTCGTACTTTTCATGAATCAATTGATCAGCGATGCTCGGCACTGGCTCGAGGGTGGGTCAGTCAAGCCTTCGAACATCGCCCAGGAGGTATGATGTCGTTACGTGTGATTCATTCTGAGTCAGCTCCCAAGGCCATTGGGCCGTACTCCCAAGCTATTTCGGCTGGAGATTTTGTTTTTTGTTCAGGGCAGATGCCCCTCGATCCTTTGACCATGGAAGTGGTCGCTGGAGATTGTTCGGTGCAGGCCAGAAGGGCGCTGGAGAATCTTGCAGCTGTGGCTCAGGCCGCTGGTGCAAGTCTGAAAGACGCCGTTCGTGTGGGTCTTTTTTTGGCTTCAATGGACGATTTTGCAGCCGTCAACAAGGTTTATGAAGAATATTTTCCTGGCAAACCCGCACGAACGACCGTTGAGGTTTCGAGGCTGCCCCGAGGGGTTCTTGTCGAAGTCGACTGCATTCTTTACAGGAAAAACTAAAAATGAACCCTATACAAAAATCTCATAAGCTCGACAACGTCCTGTACGATATCCGCGGAGCTGCCCTCGTGAAAGCGATGAAAATGGAGGCCGAGGGGTACAGGATCCTCAAGCTTCACACGGGAAATCCCGCTTCATTCGGGTTCAACGCTCCCGAAGAGGTCGTGCGAGACATGATTCTGAATATGAATGCCGCTCAAGGTTATTCAGACTCCAAGGGAATTTTTGCGGCTCGCAAGGCGGTGATGCAGTACTCCCAGGAAAAAGGCGTCAAAGGTGTCGAAATCGACGACATTTGGATCGGTAACGGTGTCAGCGAGTTGATCAGCATCGCTACGCAAGGGCTTTTGGATGTGGGGGACGAATTGTTGATTCCGGCTCCGGATTATCCCCTCTGGACGGCGGCAACGACTCTTGCCGGCGGAAAGCCTGTTCATTACCTGTGTGATGAATCGTCAGACTGGATGCCCGATTTGGCCGACATGGCGAGTAAAATATCGGATAGAACCAGGGGTATTGTCATCATCAATCCCAACAACCCCACGGGCGCCTTGTATCCGAAGGAAATTCTCGAAAAAATCGTTGATCTAGCGCGCCAACACCAGCTAATCATTTTTGCCGATGAGATCTATGACAAAATTCTTTACGACGACGCGGTTCACGTTTCGATCGCCAGTCTTGCCGACGATGTTACCTTTCTGACTTTCAACGGGCTTTCAAAAACTTACCGTGCGGCGGGCTTTCGAGCGGGCTGGATGTACCTTTCGGGAGCAAAAAAGGCCGCCGCTGGATACCGGGAAGGGCTCGACCTTTTGTCGAATATGCGGATGTGTTCCAACGTTCCAGGACAATACGGCATTCAAACTTCCCTGGGGGGCTACCAAAGCATTCACGACCTGACAAAACCCGGCGGTAGGCTTTTTGAGCAAAGAAACCTGGCTTGGTCGCGAGTCAACGCTATTCCTGGACTTTCCAGCGTTAAACCCCGGGGGGCTCTCTACCTTTTTCCGAAGATCGACGTCAAGCGTTTCGGAATCCATGATGACCAGAAGTTTATCTACGACTTTCTTTTGGCCAAAAAGGTACTTTTGGTCCAGGGCCGCGGTTTCAACTGGCCTCATCCGGATCATTTTCGGATCGTCTTTCTGCCCAATTTGGAAGACCTCAAAATGGCCATGGACGCTCTGGAAGAGTTTCTATCAGACTATCGTCAAAGCTAGGGCTTTGCCCCGTCCTTTGAGTATCCCGACCCCGGGTCTCGATTGTCAGACCTCACCCTGTCCGCTATAATCCGCGTATGACTGTTCGTGTTCGCTATGCCCCTTCGCCGACGGGCCTTCAGCACATCGGTGGACTTCGTACGGCTCTCTTTAACTACCTCTTTGCCCGTGCTTCGGGCGGGAAATTCTATCTGCGCATCGAGGATACCGACCAAACTCGCTACAATGCCGAGGCCGTCGACGACCTTTATTCGACCCTGCGGTGGTCGGGCATTGACTAGTAATAAAGAAACATCAAAA
>JABEVL010000304.1 GCA_013043995.1 Spirochaetales bacterium
CACTTCCTGATCTGAAAAAAAGTTTTCAAGGCCTGCCAGGGCGCTTGGTGACAGCGGAAACTGTAGGCTGGAAAGCGCGACAGGGGAAGGTCGGCGGCTTCTCCGTCAAAACGGATCGCAAGATTTTTGAGATAAAAGAACTTGTAAGAGGCGTCAAAGGTGACGTTGCTCAGCGGCAAAACCGACCTGTAGTCAAGGCGAAAATCCTGGAATTGAAGGGTCCGATCACCCCAAAAGCGGATCCGCGAGCCCCAGTCCGCCTTTTGCCAAAAGGGATTGACGATCAGTGCGTCAAAACCCCCGCTTTGAAGAAACAGCGGACGGTGGTAGATTCCTGAATAATCCCAGGGAAAAAGGACCTCCTGGGACTCTCTTTCGGCGGCAAGGGTCAGGATCCTGAAGCGTCCCGACTGCCGGGCCGGCACGGTTCGCGACGGAACGGCCTCACCTTCTGCCGTAAAAAGCTCGGGAGCCAGACATAAGACTGAATTCTCGCCCACGAGGTTCACGAGCTTGGTCAAGCTCGTCCCTGCGGGGAAGCGCTGATCGTCCCAAAGAACCAGGAAGTGCTCCGAGGTGAGTTCTTCGACGGCAAGATTGATTTTTTCTCCGGGGTTCAACGAGGTCGAGGTCACCAAAAACTTCACCTGGGGAAAGCGTTCCAAAAGGGACTCCATGTCGAGTTTGACAGGAGGATCTTCGACGCAGACAATGTCGGAAAAGCCCAAGCTGACAAGGTCTTCAAGAACTTCAGACCTGAAAATCCAGCTCGACCGCGTGAGCAAAACAATCCCCAAGGCGGGAGCGGAACGAAGACTTCCCGTGGTCGAAGAGAGGACGCTGTAGGTGGAGGCTCGGGTCTTAGAAAAAGAAGGTGTAGTACTCATCGCAAAGACGGCATACCTCAGGGTAGTCTTGTTGAGCGTGGCGGGCAAAAGCGGACTCGCCGGCCTTCCAGATCGTCTCCCAGCTTTCCACGCCCGCCTGACCGAGGATCAGGTGACGGTCCAGGGCGTCGCGGCAGGGCACCACCTTACCGTCAAGGAAAACGGCCAGGTCCCTTTGCAGGTGCCAGCAAGGGTGACGTTTCCAAGGGGAAAGGTCGGCCGGCTTGCGCTGAGGAAGGGTGCCACCAAAAAAATTGTACTTAAGTATGATCGCCTGCCCCGCTTTTTCTTTCCAAAAACGGTAGAAGGATTCGGTTTCTTCTTCGGTTTCATTCATCCTGACAGTTTGCGGCCAAACGTGACCCGGGAAAAGTTCGATCAAACGGTGGGTTGCGGCCTGAGCCTCGGCAAACCCCTCCCCGCGAATTTGCGCGTAGGTCGTCTCGACGTTGGAATCCAGTTCGACGATCCAGTCCAATCGTCCCTCAGCCTCTTTCGACAGGATTATAAGGTCGTCATCCTTCCAACCTAGCCCAGAAGTCTCGACGACAAGCCGGACACCCGGAACAGCCCAGGCCCGGCGCGCCAGGTTTAAAAAGTCAGGATGCAGCGAGGGTTCACACCAGAAAGAAGGCATGACGGTCAGTCCACCTGCCCATTCCGCTGCCGAAGCGACCCACGACGAAAAAACGTCGAGATCAAGGAAGTCGCGGGCATTCAGGGCCTGGGGCCGAAATTGAAGCAGGGGCGACCAGAGCGGAGCCTGAAGAACTCCCGCTGAAATCTGGACGAGAAGCGTCGCAGGGAGGGTTCGATGCTGAACGGGGTTGCTGCGCAGGGCTTCAAGAAACTGCTTCAAATCCCCCGAAGCACGCTCCTGCCAGCGTTCTAAAAGCACGAAATTCCTTAAGGAGTCGGCGCGAAAACTCAGCCTTTCCATCCTCAAGTCGACGGGAGAGAGTTCAGTCTCGACGTCAAACGCATTGATATCGCGGGATACAAGAAGAAACCACCAGGGCCGAGGGCGGCGGGCAGTTTCCTTTTGGGCAAAACTTCTCAACGTCGGGATAATTTTAGGATCGAGGACCTCAGGAGCGAGCCCTTGTGGAAAACCGTCGGCAAAAGTGTATTCGGCGCGGTAGTCGCGGTGCAGTTCCAAAAGCCTCGTAATGAGCTCGGGACGGACCAGTGGTTCGTCGGCCCACAACCAGACCAGTTCGTCAAATCCCGAAGTCAGCCTTTCGACGACAGTCTCGACACCTGCAGGCCCCTCTTCAATAGCCACCCACCTTCGGTCTTTAAACCATTCCTGGGGAACACCCATTGAATCGTGGGGTCCCAGCCAAACGATTTCAGCCTCGGGCAGGGCCTGCCTTGCCGCAGCCTCGACCCAAAGATCCAAGGTTCGGTTTCCCAGCGGCCTTTTCCACAAAGCTTGAGGTGTAAACGCGGCGATTACGATCAAAGTTTTCATGCCGATCCTATCATCGACAGAAATGCCGTTTTGGACAAGCGGAATGGACGAGCCCTGTCAAAATCGGTATGCTGACGCCATGCCCACACCCCTCGTTCTAACCGTCAGCCAACTGACGGCGGGGATCAAAGAGTTACTCGAAACCGGCTTCACGGACCTGATCATCGAAGGGGAAGTCTCGGGTCTGGCCTCAACGTCAGGAAAAAACCTCTATTTTTCCCTGAAGGACGAGAACGCCCTCCTGACGGTCGTTTGGTTTTCCTCGGCCTCCCGTCCAGGGGCGACGCCCCCTGCCGATGGGGACAGGGTCCGCGTTTGGGGAAGAATCTCCGTCTACGAACCCCAAGGGCAGTACCAGCTCGTCGTTTCCCGTGTCGAAGCGTTGGGGATCGGCGATATTTTGGCCCGATTGGAACGATTAAAGAAAAAGCTCGAGTCCGAAGGTCTGTTTGACCCTCAAAAACGCCGCTCCATTCCTCCTTATCCCCGGGTGATCGGCTTGGTGACGAGCTCCAGCGGGGCCGCCCTTCAGGATATGCTGAGGATTTTCCTCCAGCACAACGTTCCGGCCACCGTCAGGATCTTTCCTGTTCCCGTTCAAGGCCAAGAGGCACCCACTAAAATCGTCCAGATGCTGAATTACGTCAGCACCCGGAAACTGGCCGACGTGCTGATACTAGGCCGCGGGGGCGGCTCTCTCGAAGACCTCTTGGCATTTTCCGACGAGTCCGTCGTCCGTGCCGTTGCGTCCTGCGAAATTCCCGTGATCAGTGCCGTGGGACACGAGACCGACTCTCCCCTCACCGCCTGGGCTGCCGATCAACGAACCCCCACCCCAACCGCCGCTGCCGAGCTTCTGGCGCGCCCTTGGGCGGTCCTTTTGCAAACCCTTCACCAGCTTCGGAACGAGATGCTCAGTTCGCTGCACTGGCGTCTGGACCGGGCTCAAGCAGCATTGCGCGATTTTAGGCCTGAACGACTGGAAGAAACCTTCCGCCGTCTGGTTCAACCCCGCTACCAGCGGCTCGATGACGCCAAGGAAACCCTGGTGCACCGCTGGAAGGAGCGGTTGTTCCAGCTCAGAAGCCGGCTTGAAATTGCAGGAGCGACCCTTTCGGCTCTCAGTCCCTGGTCAGTGCTGGATCGAGGGTGGGCCTTGGTCAGCACGGAGTCCGGCAGTCTCGTGACCAGTTCGCAGGGACTCGCCCCCGGGGACTCTCTTTGGGTGAAATGGAAAGACTCCCAGGTCCGCGTCGAAGTAAAGGAGATCCACCGATGAAAAGTTTTGAAGAAAGGCTGGAACGCCTAGAGAAAATCACGGCAGAACTCAAGTCCAACGAGACGCCGCTCACCGATGCGCTGGCCCAATTTGAAGAAGGCGTCAAATTGGCGCGAAGTCTTGAAAAAGACTTGGAAAAAATGGAAAAGAAAGTTGAGGTTCTGCTCTCAGGCCAGGAAAATCCCTCCGCCGAGGCTGAACCCAATTTTGAACTCTTTTCAGACCTGCCCGAATAGCGCCAACCACCGGCCTGCGCCGGTTGGCACTTGCTGGGGGTTTTAGATCATCTGGCGGGCCGTTAGAGGAGCCGCCAGCTCAACCATGCTTTCCAAGTAGCCGCCCAGCCGTTTTTTGATGTCCAGCAGCACCATAAACATCTTTGTCCGTTCGTCGATCCCAGAGTCTTTGACGATGATCGGATCGCCCGAAGTGAGGCCCAGCTCATCTCCGGCTGACCCTGCAAAAACCTTGACCACGTGGAACGACTGATCGACGGGGGTGCCTGTGTCGTCAACGACGATTCCAAAGGCCAGAGGCAGGATGTTTGCCATCAGGTCTTCGTTGACCACGCGCTTGAGGGGCTCATCGGGACGTTTTTGCAAGGAACACCAGATTCTTTGGGGTTTTCCGTCTCGAACGATGTCTAAAGGAACGACAGCGTTGAGCCCATAGGCAAGAACGAGGTTCTGAATGGTCGAAATATCGTTGACCTTCACTCCCGCAAAACCCACAAGGCGGTCCCCCACCTTCAAACCCGCCCAGTCCGCGGGACTTTGCGGGGTGACATAGGTGACTTCCAAGCCGATCATGTCCTCGACCAGACCTGCACCGATCCAGGGTACCGAAACAGCTCCGTGGGCTGCCTTCAAAAGGGGCAGCATCTTTTGCACGACTTCACCGGGGATGGCGAAATTGACGCCCTGAAACTGCTGAATTCCAGCAAAAACGATGCCCACGACCTGTCCCTTTTCGTTCACCAAGGGACCGCCGCTGTTGCCGGGGTTCACCGCCACGTCGACTTGGATGACGTTGCTCATCGGAAGAAGGGGGCGGCGGGTGGCCGAGACGATGCCCTGGGTCATGGTCGCGTCAAAACCGCCGGGTGAACCCAAGGCAACGACTTTTTCACCTGGAACCAACGTCGGCCCCGGTGAAAACTGGAAAACGTAAGGGGGCTTGTACTCTACCTTGAGCAAAGCAAGATCGTGGTTGAGGTCCCACGCAACGACCTTAGCCGGGAGACTTTCTCCACGGGAATTGGGAAGTTTAATCGTCAAGCGGGCGTAGCCCTTGTAGTCGGGGTCGACCATGCTGGCGATGACGTGATGGTTCGTCAAAAGGTAGCCGTCTTTGGTGATGAAAAATCCGCTTCCCAGCATGATGTCAGGGACAGCTGCGCCATTCACCATCCGCAAGCCCCTGTTCACGATCACGGTAGCCGTTCCCTTGAGCCAGTTCTGGGGATCGTTGGTTTCAGGATTTTCGACGGGTACAGGAGGCCAGTTTCCTGCCGAGGTCTGGGGGACAAACGCACTGCCCGCGGGCAACTGGGTAAAAAGCGCTTCCACTTCGGAGTCCGACCGCGCTTCCAGCTTCTTTCCCTCTTTCAAGGCTTTTTCTTGGGCGAGCTTGAGCGCCGCCAAAAGCTTCTTTTCAACCTCGTTTTTCTGGGCAGAGGCTTCAGGATGATTCAGAAGCAAAATCGCCGCGCGCGACAACTCGCCGGCGCTCACGGCCTCCTGGGCCTTGTCCACGACGCTGGGAAGCGGCCAAGAGGCATAAACCCTGGGAACCGTCGAAACGGTCTTGCAGGAAGTCAAAAAGGACAGGGGAAGGAGGAGCAAAAAAGCCGCAAAAGGAAACAGAACGATCCGAGAATTTTTTCGTGACGTTCGGAAAAAAGACGAAAAAGAACCCAACCGGGGAGCCGAGCCTAGTGCCATGGGGGAGTCTCCCAGCGCGGCATATCTTGAAACGGCAGGTTGGAATGTGAAAAAACACTCGCCTTGAGACCCGTTGCCCCCTTCCATTGAAACACTCTCAACAGAGCCGTCCCGGTTCCATCCCAATCCCATAGTTGAACTCCTTGTTGCGGGTAAAGCACAAACTCGGTGATGCCATTTCGCTGAGGACTCGCCTCGGAGGCCACTAACTTGCCGCGGTCGTAGATCGCATGTAGGTCGGGTTGCCCCGTTTCCCCGTAATTTCGATACACCGAAGCAAGACGCCCGTTACGAAAATAACTCCAGGTGTCGGGCTTTCCGTCGCCCAGGGTATCGGCGATCTCGAGCCAGACCTCGCCCTTGAGGAGAAATAGCTCCTTACTCCAGGTGCCGTTGACAAACTCGTCAAGCCTGAGGGCCTGGGGGACCAATTTTGCCGGGTTCAGCGGTTTCCAGGAGGTGGACAAATACCAGGGCCAAAGGGCCTGGGGAATTTTTTTCAGTTGATCCTGGGCGTAAGGTTCCGCCTTCGTGACAAAAGGCTGGAAGGTGTAGCGGAAAGCTTGAGTTTTGTTTCTCCAGGTCAGGGACTTCACGTAAGGATAGACAGAATACTTGAGCGACCAAGATTCATCCCCTTTATTTTCCCTGACCCAGGTGAGACCGCCGTCTGAAAAATGGGCTTCCCAAAATCCTGATGCGGCATCGAGAAAACCCGTAGACCAAGAAACCAGTTTTCCTTTGTCAAAAACAAGCCGGGCGTTCGGCCAACCGTTTTCGTCGACGTCCCAAGAATAACGTCCGTCGGCAAGCGGCATTTCGGGGCCTTTTTTGAGCCAAGCCCGAACGCTCGCCCCGTAGTCCCGCTGGAGGAAACTTTTGACTTCGGAGGAGGCGAGAGCGCCTGAACCCGTCAGGACATCGAGTGCGTTTTGGCGCGACGTTGAAACCGGCAGCCTTTCGATCCGCCTCAAAAGCCTGACGAGCGACGCCCGCGACCAGCTCAGATTTTGCTCCACAGTCTGTTTCCAGAGCGCCTCAGTCTGGGGAAATTGCCGGGAAAAAAGAGTGAGCTCTCCAAGAAAACGCCGGTCGTCCGGATAAAGTTCGATGGCCTGCTTTAAAAGCTGGACCGCAAGATCGGGTTGTGTGCGTTCGTAACTTTCGATCCCGATGAGGAGAGACTCCGGGCTCAGGTACTTGTTTTGCCAGATCTTCCAGGCGGATTGGAGGCGTTCGTCTTCATGGAGCCAAAGCAGGGTTTGAAGGAAGGCCCGTCCCACCGTCAACTCGCCGATGGAGAACCAGCTGCGTTCGGCCCAAACGTGCTGGAAAGCGGCTTTGGCCAGAGCCAGGCGCCCCTCGTGCAAAAGCAAAAGCCCCTCGAGAGCCTGATCGTCTCCCAAG
>JABEVL010000305.1 GCA_013043995.1 Spirochaetales bacterium
AGGCGGCCCAAATTCCCGTCGAAACACCCCAAAAAAACACCACGACGGTCAGCAACAATTTCATGAACAGGATCCTTCTGATATACTTCTCGGAAGCTTTCGTTCAGGGTTTAACCTCAAATTATTCCCCGGCTCGGAGGTAAAACTCAGATGGGGCCCATTCCTTACCGATAAAAGAGAAGCATGCCTTCGATCGACGTTATAGAACGATTTAAAAATCAAATACAAGCTCTTTCTCGTGAGAACGAGATCCGTGCAGCTCAAGGCCTGCCCCCAGAAGAAATCACGCCTCCCGAGCCTTTGGGTGAAGATCTTTCCGAGCTCCTGGGGGGGATGCCTCTGAGCGAACTCCCCGAAAATCCCGAAGAAGAGTTACCCGAGCCCCAGCCGCTTTCTGACGAAGCCCCCGAGGCCCCCAACGAATTAGCAGAGCTATTTGACGATCCGCTTTCCAATCTCGATTTGGGCCCAGACCTTGACCAGCTACTGGACCAGGGTTTACCCGAGACTCCCGTTCCCGCTCCCAATGACGACGATCTGGCCTTGAGCAACCTTGACGCCTTGCTTGCCGAAGACGCCGAAGTCTCAGACTTTGCACCTTCGGAATCTGAAGCGTCCTCCGAAAGCGCGAAACCGGTTTCCACGAGTTCCGTCACCGAAGACTTCGACACCTCCTTTTTCGATGATTCTGAGTCTCCTGCGGATGAAATCGAGGGAGATTACGCTTTTGAAGACGCCAATACAGATTTCGCTGAACTTGCGGGTTTTGCAGAGACTAAAGAAGAAGATGTTGAGGCCTTCGACGCCCTGGGTGAAGCCGACGAGTTTCAGCTGGGAGATTTTGAGTCCCAGTTTGGGATCACCGCCGACGACCACGCCGACAGCGATCTTCTCAACCCAGCGCTCCTTGTCGAGCAAGAAATCGCCGCGGCGCAAAAGACCTTGTCGCTTTCAGAAGAAGAGTTTAGTGCCCTCCAACGTACTCTTGCCGCCCAGCCTCTTAACCTGAAACTCGCCATTGAGGAACTGATCGGCGAAAAAGACGTCATTTTCGACGACCTGAACAAGGTCATTCGCCTTTTGATTTCTGGAGCCTCGACAAGGGTCCTGGCCACGACCGCAGGAAAGATCCTTGGGCGCAAGATATCGGTTCCAGTAAGTTACGAAAAAGGCTCAGGCGAAGAACTCGAAGCCCGATCTTCCTCGTTATGGTTCACCATCAGAAAGGTGACCGGTCCCATTTTCAAGCTTTTTTTAGCCGCCACCCTCGCGGCGGGACTGCTGGTCATTTTGGGCTGGAATTTTTTGTGGAGACCCTTCAAAGCCCAGGAACTTTACGACCAGGGACTCGCTCAGATCAAACTTGACAACGGAAGGACCGCCGACGAGCTTTTTGCTCAAGCCTACTACTACTGGCCCGCTAATGACCGTTTTTATCAGTACGCCCAGGCTTATGAAAACATCGGTGACTACCCCAGGGCGCAACGCAAGTTTCTGGAGCTTCTTCGGCCGAGCATCCAACCCGCTTCGGATAAAGACCGCGCCGAAATGGACAAAGAATTCCATGTTTTTCTGACCCCGATGCCCAAGGGGCTCGACGCTGCAGGGCTTTCCAAACAGCTTGATGAAAGAAAAGCTGCCGCCAGACTTTTTTATAATTTGGTCCTGAACTTACTCGCCGTCGATCCAACACTGCCCTCGACCTACCCGACGGGAATTCAAGGCCGCCTGGTTTTTCTGAACCCCGAGCGTCGAGGAATCCTGGAATACTCAGATTTTGAAACCTGGTACGGCGACGACGGCGTGGACCCTGATGCACATTTTCGACGCGCGGATAACATCCTCAACCTTTTGTTTAAAGTCAACCCGTACGACAAAGAAGCTCTTTTGAGGGAAGGCGACAACGATATGGAGTGGGCCAAGCGGACCTCACTGCGAGTGCACTACGACCAGGCAGACCGCGCGTATAGCCTTTACAAGCAGGCCTACGGGGAGGATTACCTCATCCTTTGGCGTTTCGTTGAACTTTTCACGCAGACGGACAAAACCTCTGAGTTGTTGCGTTTTAAGGAACGCATCCTCCACGATCCCAATGCGCAGGTAGACCCTGAAGGAGCTGCCGTTCTGTCCCGCTGGCTCCTGGACCAAAACGCCGCCCAGACTCGACGAAGGAACAAGGTCGTACCCCACCAACGAACCCTCGAAGAAGAATACAGGATGATTTCGTACGACGGGACGCTCCGGGGCGGCTGGCCGGCCGAAAAAAGCCGTCTTGAGGAGACAGGCGAACCCCAAGGCCGGGCGTTTCAACAGGAGGCCGATGCGGCGAAAAAACCCGTCAACCTCCCTCCCCCACATCCCTACGCCCTGACAGCCGACGTTCGCCCCGTGAACTACATTTCGGGCTTGGATAAAATCATCTTCAGGGCCCTGAAAGTGCGCCAGAATCTCCCGGAATTGCACTACGAGCTTTCCCGCTATTACCGTCTGGTTCTCAATTCTGCCGAAGAAAAAAAAGCTCTTGGAGCAGCCGACGCTTACTTTACCGAACTCGAACCGCGTCAACGGCGTAAGTACGGCCGCTGGGGCATCCAGGTGGATACCCTGAACAGGATCGGGGAGATCTTCGTTAAAATGAATCAACCCATCCAGGCCGAAGCCTACTTCCTTGACGCAAAGAAGCGCTATCAAGAAGGCCTGAGTCAGAAACTCCTGGAACCAGACCGGCGTTATGCCGCCATTTATGACAACCTAGCCAACCTCTATTACGCCCAAGCACCGGGAAGTTCAAAGTCTCCCACTGCCGAACTCAAGGGAGGCTGGGACCAGGCTGCCGAGTTGTATGAGAAAGCCCGTCAAATGGGATGGAACCAGCCCGAACTCACGTATAGGCTGGGCGTAATCCGTTATGAACAGAAGAATTATGTCGCAGCGGTCCAGGAATTTCTCAAACTCGAGCAGTCCCCCGCCTGGGCTGAGAACTGGAACTTGCTTTACGCCCTAGGCAACACCTTGTTTCGAACAGGGAACTACGTTCTGGCGGACGGCTATTACAGGGAACTCCTCAACAAACTCGACGAGAAACGCCATACCATCCGCGATCTGGACGTACGTACCCGAAAAGCGCAGCGCTACTTGATCCAACGCATCGTAGCTACTCAGAATAACCTGGCCGCCGCCATCGACCGAGGTTCCAACGGTCTACGGCTCAGCTCCCGATCCTTCAGGGATTCGGTGCGCTACCTGTCCGAGGCCCAGGCCAGCGAAGTGACCCTGGGACTTGATCTTTACGAAGACCACTCGGAGCTGGACATCACAACGATGGACGACCAAGCCCTGCAGAAACTCCGTTCCCAGGAAGCCGCTGTAGTTCAGAAAACTCGCCGTGAACACGGCCTGATCGAAGCCAACCTGCAGATCCTGTCCATGGCCCAATCTTTAGACCCCTCCCAGCAAAGGTCCTTGCATCAGGCTTTGGAAATCTTTCCGCGGCTTCCCTTGGATCTGACTCAGGAAGAGGCCCCCTAAGCCTTGTTGCCAAAGGCAATCATGAAATCTATACTGTTTTCACCAAATTCAGGAGAGTAGCATGAAGAAAAAAATTGCCGTTTTACCCGGTGACGGGATTGGCCCAGAGGTCATGGCCGAAGCCATCAAGGTCATGGCGAAAATTGAAAAAAAATACGACATCCAGGTTGAACAAAATTGGGCCGACGTCGGCGGAATCGCCATTGACAACCACGGCAACGCTCTTCCTGATTCTACAATCACCACCTGCGAAAACGCCGATGCCATTCTTTTTGGGTCAGTCGGCGGGCCAAAATGGGAAAAACTCCCTCCTGAAAAACAGCCCGAACGGGGTGCCCTTTTGCCCCTGCGTAAGCACTTCAATCTCTTTGCCAACCTTCGCCCCGCCATCGTTTTTCGGGGTCTGGCCGGTGCCTCACCCTTAAAACCTGAAATCATCGGTGAAGAACTCGACGTGCTCGTTGTTCGAGAACTCACGGGCGGCCTGTACTTTGGCCAACCCAAGTACCGGGAAGGCGACAAAGCTGTCGATACCATGATTTATACGCGCCCTGAAATTGAAAGAATCGCCCACATCGCTTTTCAAGCGGCGCGCCAGCGCGGCAAGAAACTCTGTTCGATCGATAAGGCCAACGTTCTGACAACCATGGTTTTTTGGCGCGAAGTTGTCACAGAGGTTGGTAAGCAGTATCCCGACGTGGCGCTGTCGCACATGTACGTCGATAACGCCGCCATGCAGTTGGTCCGCAATCCCCGACAGTTCGATGTCCTCCTTGCCGAGAACATGTTCGGCGACATCCTTTCTGACGAGGCTTCGATGATTGCAGGTTCTTTGGGGATGCTCCCCAGCGCCTCCTTGGCAGCGCCTCCCCAAGGAAAAACCGGAGCCTTCGGTTTGTTTGAACCCTCAGGCGGATCGGCCCCCGACATTGCGGGTCAGGGCATTGCAAACCCGATCGCCCAGATTCTTTCTATGGGAATGATGTTTCAGTACGCCTTTGGCATGCCCCAGGTTTACAACGATGTGCACCAGGCCGTTGCCAGCGTTCTGGCTCAGGGTCATCGCACCCGTGACATCTCCACCCCAGGTCAGACCTCGATCGGCACCCAAAAGATGGGCGATCTCATAGCCCAAGCCCTTTCCTGATTTTTCATCCTTTTCAGGCCCGCCCCCTACCTGGGGCGGTGCCGTGAAAGCTCCACCCAGGAAGCGACCAGAAAGGCCACCATCAAGCCCACGAAGGCACTCGACAGGCTGACAAAAGCCGTGGCAAACCCGAACTTGCTTAACAATCCTGAAGTTAAAAGCCGCATGATCCAGGAGGTCACCTCGACGACACCACCCAGAATAAGCGGCAAAATGATGACAAGACTCCGCCATATCCAAGGCATTTTTCCGGTGGCGCTGGAACGCAAAAGCCAGGCAACAAAAACCGTGGCAAAACTGAGGGCCAGAAAGGCCAACGGGCTTAGAAACCTAAAAACAAACTCGGTTTGCCAGGGAAGAGGGTCGACGCCCAGGCTTTTCAAATCGGCGGCGTGGCTCATCAGGTCGAAAGTTCCCCAAGCTTCAGGAAGCTCGTTTTGAGCCAGAAACGCCAAATCGTCCACGTGGATTTGCAGGTGGTAGGGGGGGGGTGTGAGTTCTCCCGTTTTATATAGATGGTTCCCCTCGGTCTGAAGTTCGATTTTCGGATAAAGAGGGTCGGGGCGATTTTTGTGCCAGACGTTGAAGAAAACCTCGCCGTTGACCCACTTACCGTAGGGGGCGGTCCAATGCAGAAGAACTGTGCCATCCTTGCGGTAACGCAACACTTCGAAATCTTTGACAAAAGTTCCTTGCGATGTGTCCAAAAGCCGTCCGATGTGCACCAGTTCGATCGTGTCGGTATCCTGAATCGGCAAATCCGGGCTTGGGTTGCGGAAGGCGACATTATCCCACCCCGGCACCTGAAAAAGAACGTCCATGTCTTCGGCAAAAAGAACGGTTTTTTGGAGATGACCCAACGCTAGACCTTCGTAACGCGCCACCTCGGCGTCCTGCGGATTTTCCCTGTGCAATTCCTGAAAGCCATAGTAGGCCTCAAGGTAGTTCTTGAACTGATAGTCTCCCAGGCTTTTCCCTTTTCTGAAAAAATAACTTGCACGCCGTCTTTCGCTGGATGAAAGAGTTTTTTCGGACACATCCTGCCACGAGAGGGTGATGAGAGCCTTGGCTTTCTGAAGGAGTTCCTCGTTGGCAGGAAGGCCCTGGTCTTCGCCGTTGATCAGACGAAGCAGCACTTGATAGGCCAGATGGTTGATTTGGTAGTCATTGCGTTCAAACACTGGCACCTCGGCCAGCCGTTCTGCGCTTCGGATCATTTCAACTGCGGGGCGTTCATCTCCCGCCTGCACAGACTGGGCCTTGGGAAGGAGACGCAGGTCAAAAAACTTTTCAAGTTCAATGTGCGAGCGGATGATCTGATACTCAAACTCATAATCGAAAGGCGACGACTTGGTAAAGAATCTCGCTTTGGGCCTGAGGAGGAGCAGGCGCTGAAGAAGAGCCGACTCCTCTTGACCGAAAACCAATTTTTCCTCAGGGTCCCGAGCCTGAGAATCTTCGTTCCTGATTCTCATAAAAGCTTGTTCCAGTGCCGAAGTTTGTTTGACTTTGTAAGCGGCTTGGGCCAGAAAGTCCCTGGCAACTGGTTCGGTAAAAAGAACAAGAAAGGCCAGGAACGATGAACCCAGAATCAGAAGAAGCGATATTTGAGAAAGCGTTTTCGCTTCCGGCAAACTCCTGTTCTCCATGGGAAAGTCCGTGGGTTTAAGGACGAATGAAAACGCCAAAACGATGGAACTCAAAAAAAGTGCAGGAAACGCCTGCGCCATATCCAGAAGAAAATGGGCAATCCATACCTTGAGGGCGTCTTCGGGCAAGGCCATGATCTGGGGCTGGCCCATCCCTGGCCAAAACAGGCCGATCAACAACCAAAGAAGGAGCAGCGAGGCCCAGATCCCCGTGACGACAACCAGAATCCAAAGGGTGCGCGCCAGTATCCTAGGCATGGAGTATTTTTCCTCGTTGATCCCGTTTGACCACCAGGTTGAGAAAGAAGAGAAAAAGCACTCCCAAGGCCAAAACCGCAAGACCCAGCCAGTCTCTCAACGAAGAAGAAACCGCAGGAAGCCAAGGCTCGAGAATGTTGGGAACGCCGCTCAGACAAAAAACGACAAAAACCAAAAAAAGCCGAGCGAGGGCAAGGGTGAGAAGCCAAACGACAAGGGGCCAGGTTTTATAGGCAAACAGGGTTTGAAGGCCCAAAAACAAGGCCACGAAAAGTAGGGAGAGGACTCCAAAAAAGACAAGGTCCCTGTTCCAGGCTCGGTGCAGAGTAAAATAAATGGTGTAAAAGTCAGCTTCAAGGTGGCGCAAGGCCCCAGGAAAGGAAAAAAGTCGTTGCGAAGGCGTGTCCAGCGCCCAGCCCCGTGCAACTCCCCCCGGTAATAGGAATCGTTTATTCCAGGGGTCATACTGAATTTGTGGCACGACCTGCATGGGGCCTTTGGCGGGAATCAAAACGGCATTTTGGACAAACTGCTGTCGGGGCTGTTCCTGCTCAGGCAAATAGAGTTTTTCCTGGTGATCCAGAATCCAAAACTCTCCCTGAGATTCCGGCAAAACCGCCGTCGACAGGACCTTCTGGTTTTGAATTAAGGGGAAGGAAATCGTCATTAAGAGGAATCCCGCCAAGAGAACGCCCGTGTACGACACCCAAAATCGGCCAGGTTTATGGGCGACCCGCGCTGCTGAGATCAAAAGTCCCACCACCAAGGCTGGATAGAGGGCTCCCGCTGTCGGACGCGCAAAAAAGCTCCCCTGTCCGCCGGGAACGATGAAAAGGAACAAGGCAGAAAACGCCAGTTCCACGACCAGCGCCGCCGTAAAAACGAGAAGAAAAACGAAAACATTCAGGACGCTTTCTTTCACGGAGCACAGGATAGCACGAGGCTCTCAATCCTTCAAGGAAGCCGATACCCCAAGCCCCGATCGGCAATGATCGGGTTCCCCTCTGTCCAGCCAATCTTAATGAACTTTTTTCTCAGGCGCGAAATCAACATAGCCAGTGCTCTGGAGTTTGGAGGCAGCTGGCCACGCCAAAGAGCTGTTTCAAGAAGTTCTGGCGCCAAAGCCACTCCACGCCGGCTCAGGAGCGTTTCTATCGCCGTGCTTTCATCACGGCTCAAAGCAACTTTTTGGCAGCCATGAACAAGAAGTCCTTCTTGCAGACGATAGTGCTGGCCCATGACTTGCCATTCGCTGACCTTGGGCAGTAAGCGTGCCGCACGGGCTTCCATTTCATCCCTGTCCCAGGGTTCTTTAAGATAGTCCCAGGCTCCTGCTGCGAGGGCCCGAGTCAATTGGGCCGACGGGCCGTAGGGCATCCAACATAAGTTCGGGAGGTTTTGATTCTGCAACTGAAAAAATTGATCGACGGGAACGACGACTAACGCCCACGGTCCAGGAAAAAAAATCGGCGAACACCTGACCCTGAAACCCTGGACCAAAGCCCCCTGGTTTAGAAACGGGTCGACCACCTCAGGACGAACGCCGACCAAAAGAAGCGTCAATTGGTCTTTTGTTGTACCGTCTGAGCAACCGTAACGTCTTGCGTTTTCATTTTAGCCTTGAGATCTTCCAAGAGCAGGTCTGCCTTGGTGTCGCCTTTCTCCAGGTCCTTGAATTGCTTCTCCAGATCGCCTTCTCCGCTCAGATCTTCGAGCTCGGTGGCAGCGCTGGCTTCGGCCTCCATCTGATCCACCTTGTTTGCCATACGGTCAAACGCTTCGAAAGCAGAATTGTTCGACATGCTGCTCATGGTCTCTGAGATCTTTTTTTGAGCTTCTGCTCGCTTGGCTCGTGCGATCAGGATGTTCTTCTTGCGGGAGGCCTCTTCGATTTTGGACTGCAGCTGCCTCAGGGAGTCTTTGAGTTTTTCGACGGCCTCGTGTTGAGCGTCAAACTGCTGTTTGAACTGAGCGGCAAGATTTTCGTAGTCCTTCTGCCGCAAAAGGGCCTCTTTGGCGAGGTCGTCACGGTTGCTCTTGACGGCAAGAACGGCCTTGCTTTCCCAGTCTTGGGCAGAAGCTTGGTTTTCGAGGTACTGACGCTCCAGACGCTTTTCGTCTGCAATAGCCGAGGCAACTGCTTTTTTATTTTCAATCAGCTGTTCGTTCATGTCGATGATCGTCTGCTCGAGGATCTTTTGGGGATCTTCAGCTTTGCTGATCGCCGCGTTGATGTTGGATTTAAAGACTCGTTTCAGATTATCCCAAATACCCATTTGAATGCTCCTTGACTCAGGGACGGAACTTAGAAAGTATGCTGTAATGCTGGATCAAAGCGAGGCCGATTTCGTCAAAGGCTGCCTGCAATTCTTCGAGGTCAAGCGTCTCAAGAAGGAACGATTTGCACAGGATCAGGGCATCCCCGTCCAGGGCGTACGAGACATGAACAAGGTCATTGGCGTTCATTCTTAAAATCGTTTCAAAAAAAGCTTCCCTGTTTTTTGCGGGAATCGGCATAACTGTCAGTCTAACAATGACAATCGGCTCGACCAGGGCAACAGCCGTGGGCTGGAGACCTGAATCAGAGTCCTGAACGATCCAGGACTTTTCGTCAATAGCCTGAAAGGAAACGCCCAGTTCTTTAAAGTAGCTCTCCAGTTTTTCTTTACCTGTCATATTCAGCCTCAGCCCAGGAAAACTTGGCCAGCATTGTCGATGGCTAGGATCGTTTTACATTCCGAACAACGGAAACGCCCAGCCTTTGAAGCCTTTAGCCTCTTCGAACAAATCGGGCAGTTGAAGGTTTTGGGGAAAATACCGTTTTCTGAAGACTCTGAAGACCCACCGGCTTGAAAAAACTTTACGGCTTCCTCAAGATTGTCCTTGATATTAAAAAATTGGGAAAAACCCAAAAGTTGAAAAACTTCGTAGACCTTGGGCTGAATTTCCAGCAGGACGATTTCTCCACCCTTTGGCTTGACAGACTTTAGGAATGCCGTGAACGAACCAATGCCCGTACTCGAAACGTAATTCAGGCCAGAACACTGAAAGACGATCTTCGTAAACCCATTGTCGATGGCCTTGGACACCCTCTTTTGAAAGAAGTTTGAATTGTAGGTATCAATGTAGCCCGTCAGAAAAAGAACGAGACAACCCTCAACGCCTTCGACTTTTTGAAGTCGGATTTTG
Source organism: Spirochaetales bacterium (assembly GCA_013043995.1). Lineage (GTDB taxonomy): Bacteria > Spirochaetota > Spirochaetia > JABEVK01 > JABEVK01 > JABEVK01. The sequence goes on from JABEVL010000305.1 coordinate 9,772, forward strand.
AGACTGTCGTCTTTTTCGTCATCAAAGCCAGGAACAATATCGTTATTTGTGCTCATAAATTCCTCTTGGAAAGCGCAAACCAACTGGGCCGAGGGGCTGTGGATTTACGGTTATAATAGGCTTGTAAAAAAGCTTTGTCAAATCTGTAGCTTGACCGACGCCGAGCTTAAATTCTACACTTATTTGATAGGAAATCAAGTTGAAAAAGTATTTTTCTGGAGTTTTTGGATTCCTATTTCTAAGCTTGAGCTTTTCTCAGCCTGTATATTTCCAGGGCCGCACGGATCTTTCTTCTCAGATTTCCAGCTTTGCAGTCACACCCCCTCAAATTCACACCCTTTACCTGCTCTCGGGTTCGGCTGAATCGATAAAGATTGCGTCACAAAATCCCTGGACAGCACGAGTCGTCTGTCTGCAAGCCGTCTGGGACCAGAACGAACAGCTTCACGCCTACCGGGTGCTTTTGGTTTTTCATGGGGACTTATGGAAGTCTCGGGTGATCGACCGCTACCCCGTCTGGAAGGCCCCAAGCCTCGTCTACCCCAATGCCCACCTGAGGGTCTTTGCCGTTTACACAGGACAGCATACCGCCTCAGGCCTCCCGGAGTTTGAGGTTCTGTCCTTACGTGACGCTGAATGATCCCAGATTCTTTCAGAATTCAAAATCTTCAGGTTGAAGCTCGACGTTTTCAGCGAGGATAATGGCTCTTTCAAGAACGTTCCGAAGTTCGCGAACGTTTCCTGGCCAACTGTAAGCAGCAAGCTTTTCCATGGCTAAGGCGCTGATGCTCACCTGCGTTTTTGCCTTCAGGACGTGCAAAAAATGGGCCGTGAGCATCGGCAGGTCCTCGATCCTGTCTCGGAGGGCTGGTAATCGAATTTCGACAACGTGAAGCCGATGAAAAAAATCTCTGCGGAAACGCCCCTCTCTGACCCTTTCGGCCAGATCAACGTTGCTGGCACTGATGAGCCTGAAGTTGGCATTTTCAGCTTCAGAACAACCGACCCTGCGAAAATCCCGCGTTTCCAACAGCCTGAGCATTTTGGCTTGCTGTTCAAGCGGAAAGTCTGCGACCTCGTCGAGGAAGAGTGTCCCGCCTGAGGCCGCGGCGATGTAGCCTCCGTGGTCGGTAGCGTCCGTGAAAGCTCCTTTGATCGTACCAAACAGCTCTGATTCGGCCAATCCGGATGAAATCGCCGAACAGTTGACAGCGACGAGACTTCCCTGACGATTCAGCGATCTTTCGTGCAGAGCTCGGGCTGCCAGCTCTTTCCCAGTTCCATTTTCACCCGTCAATAGGACAGCAGCGTCAGTAGGCGCTACCTTGTCGATCAGCTTCATCAGCCTCTGGATCGCAGGACTTTTCCCCACGAAGGGTAAATTTTGCCGAACTGTTTCAAGGCGAGCGCTCGGTTGATCCAGAAGCTCGCCCAGGGCATGAGAGGCAAGATTGAGGCTCTCAGGTGTCAATTTTATAAACGGGAGGTGCGGATGTCTCAGAGCGGCCGGGGTAAGTGGCGTAGCACCCGCCTGGATCTCTACGATGAGGTGGGGGTCGTAAGACCGAATTGCTTCCTCGACCTGACTCCACCCATCACAAAGAAAAACTTCATAGTTCAGCGGGACCTTCCCCTGAAACCTCGTGAGATAATCAGAACTAGAACTCGTGACAAGAACCCTTATTTTTAGCTGAGACACGATAATGCCCCCATTTGTTTTAATAATTTAAGAATATCACGGCATAAATTATCTTTGATAGATATTTTTTGAAATTTTAATGACAATATTTACTCGGCTCATTTTCTAAAAAAAAGAACCCTTCCCTGGAAAGTATTTGAGATAAATACCCAAAACTACCAGGGAAAGTGTGTTTTTGAGCTGGGAGGAGTTTGAACTTGTCCTATTTAGCGGCGCCAACGGTAAATTAAGAGCAGAAGAGCGAACCAAATCAAGGAAAAAATTCGGAACAATCTCAGGGGGTTACGCAAAACCCTTGAAAATTCGAGGGTTCGTTTTCGAAAAACTTCTGGAGATGGAC
>JABEVL010000306.1 GCA_013043995.1 Spirochaetales bacterium
AAGGCAGGGAAGCCGGGCTTCTAGCCCGCTTTCCTGGGGAAGCGCCTCCCCCAACGGTAGATCTGGGTCTCCTGCGTAGAGATTCCAGATTAAAACGTGAACCTCGGGCAGGTCCCTGGAGAGAGCCTGATCCACGGCCGGCCGCAGGAACGACGCCCTGGATTCCAAAGGGCTTCTCAAGGCAACAAAAATGAGTCCTTGAAAACCCGCAGCCTGGACACGTGGAGAACCTGAACTTTCCCGGGAAAGCTTCCAGGCGCGTTCCCAGGCCTGAATCGCCTCCTGAGTTTCTCCTTGACGGTCGTTCAGCACGCCCTGATTGACCCAGGCACGAACGACCTGAAGAAGCTCTTGGTCGTTTTCTGCAGTTTCAAAACAGACTTGGGCGTAACTCTGGAGGGCCTCGGCGATCCGTCCTGCCGAAGCAAAACGCACCCCCCTTTCGACAAGCCGTTCCAGACGCAGGGCAGATTTTACATTCGTTGACATGGCAGGGTCTCCGTGCTATTTTTACACAAATTTAGCCCCAAGGACAAATCATGCCTTCTAAGCCTACCAACACGGTGAAAACCCCACAGGTCAAAGAAGTTGGAACGAAAGAAAAGTCGCACATGAACGCGATTACACTTTTTTCGGCAGTTATTCTTGCGATCATCGTCGTGACGTTCATCGGTGCCCCGGTCGTTCAAAACCTTCAACGTGCTTCCAGTTACACATTTGGCTTCTACGATGGACTTCCTATTGAGTACCTTCCCGGCAACTATTTTTCCCAACAAGTCCAGCAACTGAGCCAGTACTACCAGGATCAGTTCAAGAACGCCAATCTTCAGATGGAAAAACAGCTGGTCTGGCGCCAAGCGTTTGAAAACGCCGCCCAGCAGGTGGCCCTCAAGGATCTGGCGACTAAGGGCGGCATCCTTGTCACCAACCACGCCGTCGACCTAGCCCTGATCCACCTTCCCGAGTTCCAGAAAGACGGACAATTCAGTACCGAACTTTTCAATTCGACCTCTCCCGACAAAATGCTGAGCTACAGAAAAGAAACCAGCAACGAGCTCTTGATTCGCGAGTACGTGGGTGACAGCATTTACGGCGGGTTGGTTTCTGACGCGGACGTCGCTTTTATTCAAAAGATGGCCTACCCCCAAAAGAAATTTTCCTTTGTCGTGTACAGCGAAAAAGACTTTCCGGATGCTCAGGTCCTGGCCTACGCCAAGAAAAATCAAAAATTATTCCGCAGCATCAACCTGAGCCGTATCACCGTCGAATCCCAGGGCGACGCCGAGCGCGTCCGCGACTTGGCCCTGAAAGGCACACAGGCCTTCGCCGATCTCGCCAAGACGTATTCCAAGGATTCTTTGGCCCAGACGGGAGGCGCCCTCAACACCATGCTTTACCACGACCTGCAGAGCGAGTTTCCCACCCAAGCTGACCTCGACAAGGTCTTCACGCTCAAAAAAGGCGATCTTTCACCCATTTTCCAAAAAGGCAAGGAATGGACGATCTACAAGGTCGTGACACCTTCGACGGATCCTGATTTCACCAAGTCCTCAACCCTCGACGACGTTCGGGCCTACATCAAGAACAACGACCGGGGGGTACTGGAAGATTACCTGATGGCCCAGGCCCAGACCTTTTCCAAGGAAGCCGCCAGCACATCGTTTGCTCTGGCGGCCAAAAAAGACTCCAGAACCCTCGAAACAACGGATTACACTTCGCTCAATTTTGACAATCTCAGTCTCTTCCCTTCCATCTCCAAGGCCAGCAAAAATCCAGCATTTCAGAATCTTGCCGCCAATGAGGACTTCTTCAAAAAAGCTTTTGCCCTGCCCAAAGGAAGCGTTAGCCAACCGATCTTGGCCAGCCCTTACGTCCTCGTCGTTCGAGTTGACGACGTGCGAGACTCGGCGCCTCCGCCCGCCCAAGGAACAAAAATTGCTCTTCCCACACCTGAAATTACCAGCGACCAGGTCCTGCAGATGGCTGAAAAAGACCGAAGCCAGACCCTTCAGCAAAACCTGCTGAACACGCCGCTCTTTCAAGATCACTTTAACGCGACCTTTTCTCAGCTGAGATGACGGATTCAGAGCTAGAACCTGACTTTCCCCTTTTCTGGAAAGGCCGGCGTCTGGCTTCGGATCATCCGCAAGAGGCCGCTTACAGCAAGCTGGAGACGGTCTCTTTGCTTCCCCAAACGCTTTTCGTGATCCCCTCCCCCTTGGCGGGTTGGGGGGGTTCGCGGTTACTGGAACAACTCCCACCCGAAAGCACAATTCTTCTTTTTGAAGCCGACCCCGAACTCAGAAAAATCAGCCGCCGGTTTTGGAACTGGAAGGATAGCCGTGTCGAAGAACTCGAGAGCCTTGAACAGGCCGTCTGGGAGTGCTTTGCTCGGAATTTTGAATGGGGACGAATCCGGCGGGTCGTCCTGCTCCCCCTGAACGGCGGCTGGTTGCTGTCGCCCGCTGTTTACAGGGATCTCGAAAACCGTCTTGTCGGATTGGTCGCACAGGCTTGGTCCAACCGCATGACGTGTGTTCAGATGGGAGCTCTTTGGATGCGCCACCTGCTGGTCAACCTGAAAGCCCCCCGCTGGACCTGGCCCGATTGGGGATTTGACCCCGTTCTGGTTTGCGGGGCCGGGCCTTCGCTTGAACGCGTCTTACGGCAAGACCCTTCATCCCTCCAGTCTCGATTTCGTCTGCTCGCAGCAGATACCGCCGTCGGCCCCCTTTCCCAAGCAGGGTTTCGTCCAGACGCGATCGTGATCCTTGAAGCCCAGCACCAGAACCTTGCCGACCTGGCGGGTTTTTCGGGATCGAGAATTCCAGTTTTTGCCGACCTGACGACCGACCCTTGCGCCACCCGGATCACGCAGGGACCCGTTGCCTGGTTTTCGGCCCAATTTGCCCAGTTGTCGATTTTTGAACGCCTGAGAAACAAAAGGCTCTTTGAAGACGTCCTCACCTTCCCGGCTCTGGGCTCGGTCGGAGTCGCCGCCGCTGAAATCGCTTGGGTTCTCACCCGCGGACCCGTCGTTTTGTCAGGACTCGATTTCTCATTTCCCCCAGGCCAAACCCACGTTCGAGGAGCCCCCGGGTTCACGACTTTTTGGTCGAACGCCACGCGGTTTTGGGGTTCAGACCCACCAGGTTCAGGGCGGCGCGAAGGTGTGCATCCCAGCGGCCATTCTGACTGGCTCACCACAGGGGTCCTGGAAGGCTACGCGAGGTTTCTGGCTGAGTCGGCTCTTAAAGCCCGAGAAAGGACCTTTTTTTGGGGCGTGAGTCCTTCCC
>JABEVL010000307.1 GCA_013043995.1 Spirochaetales bacterium
CCTGTACTGGGGCGGGGGAAGGGGATGGGCGGAAGTTTTTCGTTGATTTTTTTCATGTATTCTGCCCAGTAAACCCCTGCGGCTGTTGCTCCTGTGTTTTCCAGACCGAGGGAGTTCCCGGGTTTATCAAAGCCCAGCCAGACGGCCGTGGTGTAGTAGGGTGAGTAGCCAATGGCCCATGCGTCCGCCCAGTTCTGCGTTGTCCCTGTCTTTCCCGCCATTTCCATAGGCAAGCCGCCGACCTTCCAACGGGCATAGTCCAGGGTACCCGACTGAACGGTTGTTTCCAGCAGGCTCGTCATGATGTAAGCCGTCTGGGGACTGATGATCTGAGCTTCACTGCCCTTGCGCCGCAGTTCATTGAGGGTGTCAGCGGCGGGGTTGGCGATGATGTTTCCTTTTCGATCCTGTATGTAGAGAACGGCAATGGGGTCGACCTCACGGCCTTGGTTAGCAAAAATGGCGTAAGCACGAGCCATTTGAAGAGGGGAAACCGAGATAATGCCGAGTGCCAGTGGGTATTTCCTGGGGAACGTCGCTGCAATTTGAGCGGGGTCGGTGATTCCCAATAGTTTTGCCGCCCGATCGATGGCAGCGTCAAAACCTATCCCGGCCAGAACCTGGATCGATGGAACGTTCATCGAGTGGGCCAGGGCTTGCCGTAATAAAACGGGGCCCGCCCATTCTCCGCGAAAATTTGAGGGCGTGTAGTAGGTTCCGTCTTCGTTGATAAAGACCGTCGGCTGATCCATGATCATCGTTGCCGGGGTGAACTTGCGGGAGTCAATGGCCGCCGAATAGTACAGGGGCTTAAAGGAAGACCCCGGCTGAACCCTTGCCTGGACGGCCCGGTTAAATTGATTGAGGCGATCAAAGTGGGAGCCGCCCACCATCGCTGTGATGTACCCCGTAGAGTTTTGGAGTGTGATCAGCGCCCCTTCGACCTGGTTGTTGCTCGTCAAAGCAACGACCGATTTATAGGTTTCTCTTGCCGTGTTCTCAAGGTCGCTGATGCCGAAAAGTTTCGCTGCCATGTCGATCGTCGGACTCAAGTCGGCCGCTAAATAGTCGTGAGCGTCCCTTAAATATTGAGTCGGACTTGCACGAAGTTCACCGATGTTGAAACTGTAGCCCAAAAGATCCAGCATCGGAGCGAGTTCCGAGTCGACAACGTTGAGGCGGCGCTGGTTGGAAGCATGAAACTTCAGGTTTGTTTCTTCAATCCCCTGGGTCATGATCGCTTGTGCGGCCAGCTGGTCGTCCAGATTTAACGTTGTATGAATGACCAGCCCGTCCTTATACAAGTCGTGGGGACCAACGAGGTTGTCCTGAACCCAGTTGCGGATGTATTCGGAGAAGTAGGGCGCCTTGTCGGTGCGGTCCCAATAGGCTGTGCTCATGCTTCCGCGGCTGTAGTCGTAGTTGGCCCAGTATTCATCGTACGAAGACTTCGCTTCCTTTGCCGAGACGTAACCGGCTTGGACCATCTGGTTCAGAATGTCTTTCTGAACCTTTGCGGCCCCATTGGGATTTCGGATCGGAGAATAAAGGCCGGGGTGGACGAGCTGAATCACAAGAAGGGCGGATTCGGCGACGGTGAGATCTTTCACTGAATGGTTGAAGAAATACTTGCTTGCAGCCTCGACACCGTAGGTTGAATGTCCAAACGGCATATTGTTCATGTACTGTTCGAGGATTTCTTCTTTAGAAAACTTGGTTTCAAGTTCCAAGGCCCACCAGAGCTCCTGAAGCTTGCGGGCCAGAGTTAGCTGGGTGCGGTCAGAGTAGAGTTTTCCGGCCAGTTGCTGGGTGAGTGTCGATCCCCCCTGGAGGTGGCCCGTGAGGGTCATAAAAGCGGCACGTAGAATTCCCTTGAGAGAAAAGCCGTTGTGGTACCAAAAATCCTGGTCCTCGCGGGTGATCAAAGCATCGGTGAGAAAACGGGGTATTTCATTGTAGGAAACCAGATCACGTTTTTCTGAAGAGAAAAACTCGGTTATGACATTGCCGTTGATATCAAGAACTTTTGACGGAAGGGCCGGGTCGAAATTGCCAAATTGTGAGCCATGTTGAATGTTCCACGTCGCGCCCAAGGCCAAACCCAAGAAAGTTCCCAGACCAACTGACCACACCAGGCCAAGAATGATGAGCACTCTTAACCTTTGATTGCGCTTAGCAGAAAAAATCATGGCCCTCATCCTAGGCAGAAGGGCCTTTCTCTGTCAACAAGGAAGAACGTGTGAAGGCAAAAAAAAGAGGTCGGCTGGGGAGCCGACCTCAACCCCGTAGGGTATCGACGGATATAGTAAACTGGGAGGGGAACTATATCTGCACGACACTTTTCTTATCGTCAAGGTGGAGAAATTACTTAAGAAAGAGTTGATATGCCCCTGTTGTCTACTCTTCCTGAAAGCCAATTTGAAGCAGCAACGAGATTTTGTGCAACCCGCCTCTGGTGATTTCAAAATTGTCGGTGACCTGGTAGCCCCCTATCACAAATTGAATCGTGTGAATCCCTTTTGAGGTTGTCAGAGACTTCCAAGCGGAGGGTGGAACCAGCTTTCCATCGAGGTAGACTTGGGTTCCTTTGGGGGCTTCAAAAGCGACTCTCGGGGGGTCTTCCTGCATGATGGATGTAAGCTGGGTCACTTTTGCCGAGGACACTACCGTGGTCCATGTTTTGGTCTTGTATCCAGGAAGCTTCAAAGTGACATCGTAGATACCCGGAGGAAAAAAAAGAATTCCCTCAGTGAGTTCCCGATGACCATTGACCAAGATTTTGAGTTCTTTTCTTAAATCGGGGTTGAGTCCGGGGCATAGAATTTCTAAGCCACCCAGGTTGGTGTCCACCCAGCGGGCTCGGATCTTGAAATCGAGCTCAGGCAGGAGTGACGTCGATTTTTCGAGGGGACGGATAGCGATGGCAAGTGGAAATTGGGCGGGTTCCTTGAGAACTGCAGTATCCACCGAGGCTTTGAGGTCGGCTTGTCTGACCAAAGGGATGTCGACATAAAAATGCCTTTCAGGGGGCAGAACCTCCCACGCAATGCGGCTTGAGTTTCCGGGGAGGTCTTGACTCAAGGCGTCTATTTGATAAATCGAGACGGCCAAGTTCACTCGGCTGTTGACAAATTCGTCGGGGAGCTGAATCTCCAGTTCCACAGCTTTGATGAATCGGGTTGTCGCCGGAATGTTGAGTTCAGCAAAATCGTCAAGGTGAAGCTTCACGGTGTCACCTCCGACCCTGAGCTTGTGCCAGACGGGGTTCGTTTGGGCCTGCGAATACTGGATGGAAACGGCGAGGAAGAACAGAAAAAAATAACGCCTCATAGTTTTGCCATAGCCATGGGTAAGAGCGGGGCTGGATCAATGGGTTTCCCCTTGAGGAGAATCTCAAAGTGGAGGTGCGGACCCGTGGATTCTCCGGTGCTCCCCACCTGACCGATGACGGCCCCAGCGTGCACCTCTTGATTGACGGTCACACCGATGGCCGAAAGGTGCCCATAGACCGTTTCATAGTGGCCATCGTGCTGGATACAAACATGATTCCCCAAAACAGAATCGTAACCGGCTTCGATCACCCGGCCATCTCGGGCCGCAAAGACGTCTGTTCCTGTCGGTGCAGCCAGGTCGATCCCTGGGTGAAAGTCGGGCTTGCCTGTGAAAGGGTTGGCCCTCATGCCGAAAGGCGATGTCAGGATCGCGTGGGGCAAGGGAAAGCGAAAAAGAATTCCCAGAAAAAAAGCCCTCTGGATCGGGTGAAACCGCTGGCCTGGAAAAAAAACGACGGAAACCGTCCCAGCAGGAGAAGGGAGGTGTAATTTTTCTCGGGGCGCCTGTGATTTGCGCCAGGAAGCCATCAGACGGTCGATTTCCCCCGGACGGCTGAGGTTGATAAAAAGTCCTGGTTGGCTTGGAACGAGGATGGTTTCACCCGAATGGACGGAGTCAGGACCAGCCCACCCGTTCAGGGTAGCCAGGGTATCGTAGGGAAGGTTGAATTTGCTCGCCAAAGAGAAAACCGTGTCGTCTGAACGTACCTCGTAGCGAAAAAGCGTGAGACCGGGTATGGGTTGTTGTTCCGCCGAAGACCTGTAATACAGTTCCAAAAGCTGCTGCTGCTGCTGGTAGAGGGGATCACGGGTGACCGATACATGCCTGATAAAAGGGAGTGAGCGCCAACCCAAACTCGTGTCGTTCTCGGCGGCAACTAAAGACGCCGAGAAAAAGAACGCTGTCAGGGCTACAAGCACGAACTTCATGGGTTCACCGGAAGTCCTTGCGGAAGGAGGTCGTTTTTCATTTTGAGGTAGAACGTTTCATCCTGAGTTTTTTTAAGTTTTTTAGCCAAGGGGATCAGAAGGTCGATTGTTTTCAAGCGTTCGGATTTGATCGAGATCGCCTGAAAAACCCGTTGCGAACGGATCAGGTAGTCCCAGGCCGGAGCCTCCCGTCCTAGACGTTCGGACAGGACCCCTAAGGCTCTCAGGTCCTGACCGATTCCCACGCTATTTTCTGTGTTTTTATCGAGTTCAAGGGCTTCATGAACGCTGGAAAAGGCCAGCTCTGGTTTGCCCTTCTGGGCTTGAACGGAACCGATCATGAAATAATTCGAGGCCATTTCTTGTTTGAGTCCCAGCGATGAGTTAATCGAAAGGGCTTTTTGGAACGAGCTCAGGGCCTGAGCCTCCAGGTGGTTCTCGCGTTGGATCACACCTAAAGCTTGATAGAGGGCGGCGCCTTCCTGATTGTCGGGAAAAGGTTCGACTTGGGCGAGTTTGGCGGAGGCGTTGCCAAGTTTTCCTTCTGAGATGTCGGCCTGCACTTCCTCGTTCAAATTCTGAAGGATCAATTGGGGTTTGCCCGAACGAAGAGCGGCCTCCTTGCCCTCGGCCAGGAGGCGGCGGGCTTCATCGAGGCGTCCCATGGCCATGAGCGCACTGGCGACAGAATCGTAAGAAACGGCGATGCCCGGAGTGTTGTCGACCGAAGTGTTGATCTCGAGGGCCAGCTGAAAAAATCGGAAAGCCTGTTCAAAATTACCCTGTTGGTAGTAGTTCTGCCCATAGGTGAGGTAATCAGCGGCGAGATTTTTTCGAGCTACGGTTTCCTGAGGTTCAGGCGGCGCTGATGAGCACGCCATGGAAGCACCAAGGACAAAAGCGAAGACGGTCAGAACGAGGGCGCGCAACGTAATTTTACGGCAGGAACTTCGGCTTTTCATCTCAAAAATCCTCGTCTCGCAGGTCGTGGAAGGTGGCGTTCTGGGGTTTTTTTTCGGGGATGCCCCCCTTGAGTAGGGGGTTGTTGGCGAGTCCTGTCATGACATCGTCGGCTTTTTTGAGCGTCGTGCGCGTGTCCTCAATGACACCGGTGATCTGGGGGGTAGACTGGTTGAGGTACTGCGTAAGTCCACGAACCTGAACAAGAGTCTGGTTGACTTGATCGAGGATCGATTGAACTTCATTGTAGAGCTGGTTGTTGTCGTTGAGGATCGTCGCGAGGCTTCCTTTGGGGTCCAGAAGTTTAGGTATCAATCCTTTGGGGTCCTGAAGCTGGGCAGAAAGCTTGGCGAGGTTGGCCGTGATGGCTGAAAGGTTGGGAACCAGGCCGTGAGCGCTTTCTGTCAGCACACTGTCGAGGCTCCGCAACGTGGCGTTGACTCCCTGGAGCAGTCCTGTAAGCTGGTTGTTTGAGGTGCCATCTATAGCCGAGTTGACGTTATTCAGCAGAAGGTTCACGCCGGACAAGGTTGTCTGGACTTCGGCGAGGATGGCGCTCATCTGGTCGTTGTTGGCGGGCTGGTCGACGAGTCCCTGCGCCAAAAGATTTTTGCCCAAAAGCGTGTCTGTCGAAGGAAGAAAAGAGTCGGGTTCCATCGGCGGTAAAAGATTTTTCCCGGGCAGAAGGTTCAGGCCACCGCCTATTCCAAAGGTGCCCTGCTCGAGTTCCAAAACCGAGTTGGGTTTGATCTTGTCGTAATACTCCGAATAGATTTGCAGTACAACATTGACGCGATTGTTGCTGTTGAGATCCACTGAGGTGACCTTGCCGATCTCGAACCCCCTCAGGTGAATGGGCATACCGGGCGTCAGACCGTCAGCTGACTGAAAACGGCTGTAAAAACTGTAGCCCCGGTCAAACCATCTTTGATTCAAGCCCATCAAAATTAAAACGACAACAAGCGTCGCGAGGGCGGCAAGGATAAAAAAGCCGACGACCTGTTGGGCAAAGCGGATCCGAAACCTCATGGTGTCACTTTCGGCATTTTTACGTCCGTGATCAAGAGCCGTTCGACAGGAGATCGAGGATATCGCCCGAAAATGTCGCAGCTTGGCTCAAGACGGCCGTCAAAATATCGATCACCTCGGGGTCGGTGTTGCGGGCGACTTCGGATAGGGTCCCCTGGGAAAGAATTTTGCCGTTTTTCATGACGGCAAGGTCGTCGGCAACTCGGGCCGTCACTGTAGGGTCCTGGGTCACCAGAACGATCGTTTTGCCCAGGCCTCGGAATTCTTCGATAAGTCCCAGAAGTTTTTCTTTCAGTTGACTGTCAATTCCCGCTGTGGGGTCGTCCAAGAAAAGAACTTGAGGGTCGTGGACGATGGCACGTGCAAAAGAAACGAGTTTTTGTTCGCCGAGCGAAAGGTGGGCAGGCCGCTCGTTCCAAATTTCCCTCAGTCCGACCTTTCTGCCTGCCGAACGAACCTTTTCATCGACCTGACTTTTTTCCATTTTCGGATTGTGAAAGACCAGGGGGAGTTCAATATTTTGCCAGACAGACTTGTTGGCCCACAAGGCGGCGTTCTGGAAAACAAATCCCGAGCGTTGACGGGCTTCAAGGACCCGTTCTTCTGCCGCCGTGTCCCACGCCAGCCCTTCAAAGACCGCACGTCCCCCCGTCGGGATGATTAAACCCGCCGCAATCTTCAAAAGTGTCGATTTTCCGCAACCGGCGGGACCCATCAGGACGGAACACCTCCCCGTAAAAAATGTGAGGTTGAGGTCGGCAAAAAGGGTTCCCTGCCCTGTATGAAAGGCAAGATTTTGAAGTTCGATGGCGGGGCTTGTCATCGTGGAAACACCAGCGTAATCAAGATATTAACAACGATCAAAAGGGCAAAACCCTGACCGACGGCACGGATCACGATGATGGGGATTTCCGTCGTGGATTGCTGTGCCCTGAAACCGTTGAGGGTCGAAACCATTGAAATCACAAAACCGAAAGCCAAACTTTTGACCACACTGGAAGCAACGGCCGTCGGTGTGAGCTGGGTCATCAACTGACCGAAGTACTCGTTGGCCGGAATGGGGTGAAAAAACTGCGCCACCAGGTAGCTGGCTGCCAAGCCGCTGAGGTTGAAATAGAGATTGAGTGCCACCATGGAAAGGGTGACTCCCAGAAATCGGGGGACAACGAGGTACGAGATCGGATTGATGCCGACGGCAAGATAGGCTTCGATTTCGTGTGTGACAACCATGGAGGATATTTCAGTGGCAATCGCGACCCCTGAACGGGCCATGACGATGAAAGCGGTGAGCAGGGGACCGAGTTCCCTGGTGATGACTGTGATCAAGATGGTGTAGACAAAATTCGTAGAGACTAAGGTAGTGATTTGGTTGCCGTAAAAGATGATGACCGTACCGAGCGACACGGCAATCAAGGTGATGATGAAAAGGGCGTTGACTCCTGTAAACAGGATCTGCATCACCAGAACTTGGGTACTGACCCTGGAACGGGAACGGAAACGGAAGGTTTCCCCTAAAACGTTCCAGAAGAAGCCAAAAGCGTAGAAAGTGTTGTGGAACAGGTCAAAGGTCGTTGCGCCGACGCGTTCAAAAAGGTTTGGTTTTCTTTCGGTCATGATCCACCCTCTTAACAGGCCGCCAACGGACGATTCAGAAGAAAATCGGCAAATTTGCAGTCGATAGGCCTTTTCCCCGCCGTGAAACCCAACCGCCTGTCGGGACGGTTGCCCCCGTGAAAGTCAGAGCCTGCCGTCACGATCAGGTTGAGTCTTTGGGCCATTTCTTCGAGGCGGCGGCAGGCCCCGACACTCGCTGAGGGATGCCAGGCTTCCAAGCCATCAAGGCCCCGGGACTTGAAAAGGAGGAGCTGCTCTTCCAGGGAAGCCCAGGGTAGTGCCAGAGAAAGCGGGTGGGCAATCACGGCCTGACCCCCCGCCGAGTGGATGAGCTCAATAGCCTCGTCGAAATCGAGTCCCACCTTGGGTTCCCAAAAAAGTTTGCCACGTCCTAAAAATTGATTGAAGGCGTCCTGCACGCTGCTAACCTTGCCTCGTGCCACCAAAAAACGGGCAAAATGCGGCCGGCCGATCTGGCCGCCCTGGGCGAGTTCTTCAACCTCACTGTAATCCCCTTTCAAGCCAGCGGAAAGCATGCGGGCAAAGATTTTTTGATTACGGTCGTGTCGAAGTTTTTGGATCTTGTCGACAGCCAGAGCAAACCCGCCCGACCAGTTTTTCAGGCCGAGCCCTAAAAGGTGGAATTCGCCGTTCGGATTGTTGATTTCCCATTCGATGCCTGGAATGAAACTTATAGCATGGCGCTGACACGCTTGGGCGGCCTCGTCAAGTCCGGCCGTTGTGTCATGATCCGTGAGGGCTAAAAGAGTGAGCCCCGTTTTATGAGCTAGTTCTACCAAAGACGTAGGGTCCAGCCGACCATCCGAGGCCGTCGAATGCGTGTGAAGATCGATCATAATCTAATTTTAAAGTTTTTTGCCTCTTGTTGACAGTGGGGGGGGGAGCGAATTATTCTAAAAAAGGTCGTCATTTGCCGCGGAGGAGGTTTCGTGCCCAAGGCAACGCAGTTTAAAACCAACTCTGTCATCTACTTCCAGGGGGATCTGGGCGATAAGATCTTCATCCTCAAGTCAGGTAGAGTTCTCCTGAAGTCGCAAGATATCGAGACAGGAGAAGAAATCAAAGAGCTCATCGCAACGGGTGAGTTCTTTGGAGTCAAATCGGCCTTGGGGAAGTATCCTAGGGATGAAACTGCCCTCGTGCTCGCCGACGCCGACGTACTTTTGTTTTCGGTTCCTGAGTTTGAACAGTTGGTTCTCTCCAACACCCGGATCATTATGAAGATGCTCAAGGTGTTCTCCAATCAGTTGCGCCACATCCATGGTAAGGTTCAGACTCTCATTTCCAAGGCGGATCAGGCCGACCCGGAAACGGGTTTGTACTCTATTGGCGAGTACTATTTTAACAACCGCCAATATAAACAGGCCATTTACGCCTTTTCCCGGTACCTGACTTACTACCCTTCGGGACGATTCAGCAACAACGTTGCCAGCCGTCTGAACCAGGCCGAGGGCGGCGTGGCAAAAACCGACTCAACGGCCGTCTTTGCGGCGGCCGGAGCCGCGCTTGAAGGTGCCGCTCCGCCCAGGAG
>JABEVL010000308.1 GCA_013043995.1 Spirochaetales bacterium
TAGTAGGGAGTATTGACGGCTTCTGGCTATGTGCAGGGCTGGTGACCCCCCGTCAGAGGGTGTCGAGCGCGCCCTCTTCGTTGAGAGGCGAAGCCGGGTGGTACCGCGAAAAGTGTAGCTTTTCGTCCCAGCGCATTTTGAGTCTGCCCCAGGCAGACTGTGGCAGACCCTGCCGCTGGAGTCCCCATGGCCGTCACCGAAACCGCCCAAAAACGCCTCGACCAGGACGAATCGCTTTACAAAAAGCGCCACAGCTTGGCCCACGTGATGGCCGAAGCTGTCCTTGAGATCTTTCCCAACGCCCAGATCGCCATCGGCCCTCCCGTCGATAACGGTTTTTACTACGACTTCGGCCTTCCCCGCCCCCTGAGCGAAGAAGACTTTCCCGCGATCGAAGAGAAAATGCGCGAAATCATTCGAACGCGTTCCCCCTTCGTGCGCGAGGTTGTCGACAAGAAAACGGCCCGCGAGGTCTTTGCGGGACAAACGTACAAGCTGGCCATCCTCGAAGCTCTGCCCGAAGACGAAGAAATCAGCCTTTACCGCTCCCACAACTTTGTCGACCTCTGCAGAGGGCCCCACGTCGAGGACACTTCGCGGCTGGACCCCACGAGCTTTAAGCTGGCCAAGGTGGCCGGGGCCTACTGGAAGGGCGACGAAAAAAACGCCATGCTTCAGCGCATCTACGCCTGGGCCTTCCACAGCCGCAAGGACCTGGAAACCTACCAGCACCAGCTCGAAGAAGCCGAAAAACGCGACCACCGGCGGCTGGGAAAGGAACTCGATCTTTTCCACCTCGACCCCGAAAACCCGGGTCAGATCTACTGGCACCCCGCAGGTTGGGCGATCTGGCGCGTCATCGAAGACTACATCCGTACCAAGATCCGTCTGGCGGGTTATCAAGAGATCAAGACCCCTTCGGTGATGCCCCAATCGTTGTGGGAACGTTCAGGCCACTGGGCAAAATACAAGGACAACATGTTTGTCTCCGAGAGTGAAAAACGCCTCTTTGCCCTCAAGCCCATGAACTGTCCTGGCCACATTGAGGTCTTCAAGCAGGGTCTGAAAAGTTACCGTGACCTGCCCCTGCGGCTGGCCGAGTTTGGTTCCTGCACCCGCAACGAGGCCTCGGGAGCCCTGCACGGGATCTTGAGGGTTCGCGGTTTCGTCCAGGACGACGCCCACATCTTTTGTACCGAGGCCCAGATCGAAAGCGAGGTGAAGAGCTTTTGCGACCTGCTTCGCGAGGTTTACGCCGACTTTGGTTTTCAAAACGACAGCATCCTGGTGCGCCTGGCTCTGCGCCCTGAACTTCGATTGGGTGACGACGCCACCTGGGACAAGGCCGAAACAGCCCTGGGCAACGCCTGCCGTGCGGCGGGGTTTGACTTCGTCACAGCCCCCGGAGAAGGAGCTTTTTACGGTCCCAAGCTCGAGTTCACCCTTATCGACGCCCTGGGACGCGGCTGGCAGTGCGGCACCATCCAGCTCGACTACCAGATGCCCTCAAAAGAACGTCTGGACGCAGAATACGTGGCCGAAGACGGTGCCCGGCACAACCCCGTCATGCTTCACCGGGCGATTTTAGGCTCCCTGGAACGGTTTATCGGGATCTTGGTCGAACACTTTGGGGGAGCTTTCCCCGTTTGGCTGGCGCCCGTCCAGGTGGTCGTCGTTTCGGTAGCGGAAGATTTTAACGCCTACGCCCAAAAGGTCGCCGTGCGGTTGAACACCCTGGGTTTCCGCGCCGAAGCCGACTGCAGGGATCAAAAAATGGGCGCCAAGATCCGCGAGGCGCAACTCCGCAAGGTCCCCTACATGCTCGTCGTCGGCGCGAACGAAGAACAAGCCGGATCGGTCAGCCTCAGGACCCGCACCGGCGAACAGAAAAACGGACTTTCCCAGGCTGAGTTTGAAGAATGGCTCACGGCAAAAGTGACGCAAAAAGAACGGGTTGGAAACTCCGGCGCTACGTTGTCAGCCTCGTCGGGGGCCCCGGTACTCGCCTGGCCCCCGATTTTTTGTCCTTCACGATCGACACCTCGCTCCTGGTCGGGGGGCACTGGTGGGGAAAAACCCAGGGCGTGAGGCAGGGACTCGCCCCCGACAGGGTGGCGCCCCTGAACTTGAGGCACCCTGATTTGGCCAAGTGGGCCGCTTTCCTCGCGCCCGCGATCCTGCGGGTGGGGGGGACCGAAGCCGACCGGATTCGCTACGGTTTTACGAAAGAAGTCCCCCAGACGGAAGCCTGGGAGCTCGTGAAGTCCAGTCACGGTTCCAGGGACATCGTTCCGGTCCCGCCTCCGCTTCACACGTTCGTGTTCAAGAAAAAACTCTGGAAACGGCTTTGCCGCTTTGCGGCCAGGAATGGGCTCAAGCTTTTGTTCACCCTGGGAGCTGGACCCGAATCCCGCGACGCTTGGGGCCGCTGGCTGCCCGACGATGCCCTGAGGCTTTTGTCGTATTCAGGCAGGAAGAATCTTCAGGTCTTTGCCTGGGAGTTCGGCAACGAAGTCAACGCTTTTCCCTTCTTGTTCGGTCTCAAGCACGGGGTTTCGGCCCAACGGTACGCGAAGGACTTTGCCGTGTTCGCCGAATTGGTTCACAGAATCGTCCCGGGGTCCCTTGCTGTCGGCCCTTCTTCGGCGATCTGGCCCCTGATCGGAGAACCGCACCCGATCCTTCCCCGGTTGTGCAAAAGCCCCGCAGCCTCCCAAATCGACGCCCTGAGTTTTCACTATTATCCCCAGCAGTCCAGCCGGGGACCGTTTGCCGTGCGGCGAGCCCGCGAAAACACGCTCTTCAGCGCCCGCGTTCTCAACGGAGCCCAACGCTGGGTCAACTACGTCCGCCGCCAGCAAGCCGGTACTCCCGCCGCCAAGGCTCCCTTATGGATCACCGAGACAGGCCACGCCCTTTACGGCGGTGAACCTGGTGTTTCAGACACCTGGCTCTCCACGCCCTGGTGGCTCGACCAGCTGGGGCTTTTGGCGACAGCCGGTGTTGAACGCGTCTTTCGTCAGGCTCTGGTCGGGAGTGACTACGGACTGTTGGACGAAAAAACCTACGCCCCCCGATCCGACTTTTACGCGAGTTTTCTCTGGAAAAAGCTCGTCGGGACCACGGTTTTTCCGGCTCCCCAGGTTCTAGGAAAAGACCGCAAGCTCCGAGCCTGGCACCTGGGAGGCCAGGAAGGCCGCACCTGGGTTCTTTTGATCAACCTGAACTTAAAGCAGGCAGCCCAAGTTGAACTGTCAGTTCCGTGCGACCGCTTTTTGCTTCTTGAACCCGACGGAAAACTCCAGTCCGCA
>JABEVL010000309.1 GCA_013043995.1 Spirochaetales bacterium
AGGCAGGACCTCCTGTCCTGGCCTTCTTTTTGCGGGCCTTGGCGAGCCTCGTTGACGCCCAGTCGGTGGTGGCCGTCGTCCTGGTGAATTCTCTGGCTGAATCCTGGATTCAAACGGCCCGCGAGCTGGGCTGGGAGCAGCTTTTGTCCGAAAAGGGACCCCGCCATACGGTGTTTCATCTTTCCTGGAGGAGGGCGGCAAAGCCTGAAAGCCCAGCAGAAACTTTTCCGGGGGCCTACCAGCGGCTCAGCCGTTTTTATGGTCCGCCGGAGCGTCAGAAAGAGCTCCTCACCGTCTGGGGCCTGCCGAACTTTGACACCGAAGACTACCGCCTTCAGACCCAGCAAGCCCTCCTGGAACACCTGGTTTTCCGCGGCAAGGTTCTTGTCTGGGAACCGGGGCAAGGTCAAAGCGCCCTTCTTGCCCGTTCCGCGGCCCCCTCTCCCTTTCTGACTCTGGCCGGCAGTGACCTTCTGGCCTTGAGGATCTCGGCCTTGAACCTTCAAGACGCCCCTTTTCTCCCTTGCGCGAGCGTCCTCGACCTTCTGAAGTTGCCCGCAGGTGCTTACGGAGGTGTTCTTCTCAACCTTTTCACCGAACCCCACGTTCCCTGGGTCGAACAAACCCGGGAAGTGCTCTTCCACCTTCTTGAGCCGGGCGGTGTCGCCGTTGTTTCCGGTACCTCGACCGACCTTGCCCGCTTTTTGACCTCTCACAAGGGCCTGCGTGTGGCGGGCGACTTCCGATTTCGGGGTTGGAGGAGCGTGGCCCTGGTGCGTGGGGCCTCGGGCCCTCGGCTTGCCGTTAGCTGACTTTCCATGTAATAATTGAATTCAGCTTAGGCTGACAGGAGAATTTTATGAGGATCACGACAAAAGGCCGATACGCTCTCAAGGCTATTCTTTTTCTTGCTGTCAACGGGCAGGGGAGTCCGATTTCCATTAAAGAGATTTCTTCAGTAGAAAAAATATCTCCCGAGTTTCTGGAACAGCTCTTTTTCAAGCTCAAAAAAGCGGGTCTGATTTCTTCGGTGCGGGGACCCGGAGGGGGCTTTTCCCTCAGCCGTCCCATGGAGTCCATCACCGTCAAGGAGATTTTTGACGCCGTCGGTGAGGGCCTGGACCTGACACCCTGTACTTCGTGTTCCGACAATACTCCCGTCTGCACCGAAGCCGACGAGTGCCTGTCCTTTGACGTCTGGAAGGCCGCCGCCGAACAAATTCAGGGTTACTTTTCGAGCCTGACCCTGAGGATGATTCTGGAGGGCAAGGCCAGACAATTTTGGGACCCCCAGCAAAAGGACGTTGCCCGCGTTTAGGACCGTCGGCGGGCTTTTCGCATGAACGAGCTTTTGGCCTCGACCCGTTTGGACCCCGCCTTAGCCCTTGAATTGGCCTTATCCGCGCCGCTCGTGGTCTCGGGTTTGCTCCTGTGGCTTTACAACCTTCAGGGTGGTCCGGGCCTTTTCCGCTGGGGGGCTTCCCAAGCTTTTTTTTGGGCCTGGGGATCGGCGGTTTTTCCCGTGCTGCTCGCCCTAGCGGGTTTTTTGCCCGGCTTGCAGCCTGAGGTCCAACGCTCTTTAAGCCTTTCAGGGGCGGGCATAGGCCTGTTTATTTCGGCTTCCTTTGGGCTGCTTTTCTGGAACTGGAGGAGGCTGATTCGCCGTCCCTGGGACCCTCTTCGCCGCCCCGTTCTCCTAAACCTCGAACACGGGGTCAAACTTCCCCCGGATTCCGACCCCGTCTGGCACCTTGTTTTTTCTTCCGACCCCCACTTTTCGTCTTCTTTGTCCGACGCTGGATCGGGGATGTCATTTTTGCGTTGGGCTCAGAAGTCCCAGGTTCAGGCCGCCGTCGTCCTGGGTGACTTTGTGGAAGATGGCCTGCACGGTTGGGGTTTTGTCACGGGACTTTTGGCCGACGGGCTGGGCCGTGTTCCCTTCCTGCCCGTCCTCGGCAACCACGACGCCCTTTTGGGAGGAACCCGGCTTTTCCTGAGGGCTTTTCCCCGGGGTAAGACCAACTCAGGTTCGCCCTGGTACTTCAGTTGGGATCTCAGCTGGGGCAAGAAGATCCTCGCGCGTTTTTTTGTTGTTCATCTTTTGTGGGGAACCGAAACCTTCGGCAAGGCGCAACGTTCTTGGCTCGAAAAGGCCCTTGAAACAACTCCCCAGGAGGTCGTAAAAATTGCGCTGTCGCATTGTTTTTTTGCAGCGTCGGGCTCAAAGGAACCGCGCGGCCGCGCCTGGTACGACCACCCCGAAACCTTGGCGGCAGTGGCCCCGCTTTTTGAAAAATACGGGGTGAGCCTCGTGATTTCCGGGCATTCGCACGCCCTGGAGGAGCTCGAACGTCAGGGGGTGCGTTACGCCGTTGTCGGCGGTCTGGGAGGGACCTTGGCGCCAGAACCGAGCTACGTCTCGCCTTTTTCCCTTTGGAGGGGTTTCGGCAGCTTCGGAGGGCTTGAACTCAAGGGCGTAGGACAAGCGGTGGAGCTCGTCTATAGGGACGCCCTGGGGCGGGAGCTCCACCGCTCTTCTTTGCCAATCCCCCCCCGGTCTGAACCTCAGATTTGATAATCTGTAATGACCAGGTCGCGCTGCAGGATGATCGGATCCTGGGGGCGGTTCTGGAGGATGGAGTAGGGAGGAACCGAGCTGGTCACCCAACAGTTGCCGCCGATGGTGGAATGGTTACCGATGATCGTGTCGCCCCCCAGAATTGTCGCTCCGGCGTAGATCGTGACCGAGTCTTCGAGGGTGGGGTGCCTTTTCTTGGCCTGTTCGTTCTTTTTGACGGAAAGAGCGCCCAGGGTCACGCCTTGGTAGAGCTTGACGTTGTCGCCAATGATGCAGGTTTCCCCGATCACGATCCCTGTCCCGTGGTCGATGTAGAATCGCCGTCCGATCTGGGCACCGGGGTGGATGTCGATTCCTGTTTTCCGATGGATGAGCTCGCTCATCATCCGGGGAATAAGCGGCACCTGAGACTGGTAGAGGATGTGGGCGAGCCTGTAGACCAGGACCGCTTCGATGCCGGGGTAGGCCAAAACGATTTCTGCCGAAGACTTGGCCGCCGGGTCCCCGTCGAGCATGGCCTGAACGTCTTCTTGGATTTGAAGCCGAACGCCTGGAATGGCCTTCAGAAGCTGAAAAACAACGGTTTGGGCCTGTTCTTTCACCTCGACCTCGGGTGATTTTTTTCCTTCCTGGCAACGGCTGTACCACAGGGCCCTTTGGACCTCGCGGATCAGACCCTTGGCGGCACGGAAAACATGTTCCGCCGTTGCGTAAGGCAGGGTAGCCTCGTCGACCACCTGCAAGGTCTTGTAAAAGCCCGGAAAAACAAGGCTCTTGAGGTCGGAAAGCAGGTTGTCGACCGACTCCATAGAAGGCAACCGGGTTTCGTCCAGATGGTTGATCCCCCCCACCATGCGGTAAGAGTCCAGGAGCGATTGTACGATGTCGTGAACGGGTTCGGGAAAAGCCATGCGCATAAACTAGGCTTGCACCGGGCAATTGTCAAGAAGAGCCGGGGGAGGAGGCTTCCCCTCGGGGGGGCTTCAAAAAGACCCTGGGAAAGGCAGCTCCTGAGGGGACGAAAGAGCCGCCAAACGCCTGTTTTCCTTGGAAAGGGCGCTTTTAGGATCGGCCACTGGGGGAGGGTTGCGGGTTGAAAGTTCAACGCTGGCCAAACACTGGTACAAAAAAGTTTCGCGCAAAAGCCCCTTGGGGCCTTCGGCCTTAAGGGCGTCCCAATCGACACCCCAGCGCCGTTGGGCCTCGGCATTGAGCCAGATTTTTTCCTGGGCGTCGGGGTCCATGACCGGAGGGGGTTGTCCCGCGCAGATTTCCCGGGCCTTGCGCGTGGCGTCCTGAAGGAGGGTGTAGACGTGCTGGGCCTCGAGCGGGACTTGAGTGATCGCCAAAATCAAAAGTCCGAGCCAAAACCTTTTCATGCTTTTAGGCTAATCCCTGACGGCCGATTGCACAAGGGCGGAGCGCTTTCAGTGCTGGATCTGCAAGAGCTTGAGAACCGCAAGTTTTACCAGGATCATCAGGGCCAGGACTCCGACGAGCCAGGGGTCAAGCTCGTGCAAAAGGTCCTGGACAACCAGGAGGATGGACAAGGCTCCGACGCCCGCCAGGTAGCCCGCCCGGCTTGCAGCGGCTAAATGATGGGACTCGCGTTCGTCATGGGGTTTTTCGCGAAAGATCACCCCCGCGTAGAGGGCCACTGCCGCCGAAAACAAGCACAAAAGAAACATCTGCGCCGCGGTGGGCATCAGCCAATGAAACGGGTCGACTTTAAGAAAAAGCGTGATCAAGACCACGATGGCCAGAAGGATCTCATTCAGATTCTTCATAAAAAAGTTCCTCCACGGGGTGGCCGAGGGTCCTGGCAAGGCGAAGGGCAAGTTGGACCGAAGGCGTGTAGTTGCCTTTTTCAATGGCGATGATCGTCTGACGGGTAACACCGGCCTTCTGGGCGATTTCTTCTTGGGTGAGGTCGGCTAAGACCCTGAAGGTTCGGATGTGGTTTTTTAACGCCGCGGCAGACATACGCATATTGTAAAGTTTATTTGACTATCGTCAAGCAAAGCGGGCGTCGCCTCGCCGCGTGGAAACGGGTTGTCTTGAGCATTTTTTGCGCTAAGACTTGACCAAGCTGACGGAATTGATCAAATTTGCGCATGGCCTTTGACGAACTCTACCAGGAAATTATCCGCGATCATTACAAACACCCCCGAAATAAAAAGCCGCTTTCCCACGTTAAGGCCTTCGAAAACCCCTCGTGCGGCGACACCGTTAAAGTGGAGCTCGATACCGCCGGCGAGCGCATCCAAAGCGTCTACTTTGACGGCTCCGGCTGCTCCATTTCGATGTGCTCGGCTTCGATGATGTCCGATCTTTTGTCGGGCCGCACCGTCGACGAGGCACGCCGGTTGGTGGAGGAGTTTTTGGCGGTCATCCGTGGCGAAATTTCCCCTGAAAAACTGGACGAGCTCGGCGATCTTGCAGCCCTCAAAGGCGTGGTCGAGCTCCCTGTTCGTGTGAAATGTGCCACCCTCGCCTGGCATGCGGTCGAGCAGGCCCTGAATCAGCAACCGAAATAGCCCCCCTCTTACGAGAACACAGTGAGAGTAACTGTCGAGCAAATCACCGAAGCCTTCCGGCAGAACCTCGAAGCCTTTCGACGGATATTACACACCACGGAACCCGGTCGGCTCACTTTTAAAAAAGATGATTCCTGGTGGTCGGTTCTCGAGGTCGTTCACCATGTTGCCCGGGTGAACACCTCCGCTGCAGGGAGTCTGGGGCAACTCGTCGAGGGTTTCAGGGCCGAGCCGGCAGGCGATGCCGCGGAAGGGGTGGAAATCCAGGATGCTTTGGAAAATATCGACGATTCCTGGGTGCTTTCGAACCTTCAAGCTCCTCCAGGGAGCGAGCCTGAAGGTGAGCTCTCTGCTCCCCAGGCCGAAAGGCTTCTGGAGGCGAGTCATGCAGGGATAAAGACACTCTTGGAACTGGGACAAAAGGTGGATCTGCGCGGCGTCACCACCCCGAGTAAACTCTTCGGAACGCTCAATTTCTACGAAAGGGTCTACTTCCTGGCCAGGCACGAAAAGACCCACCTCTACCAAATCAAGTTAAAACTGGCCGAAACGGTTCGTTCTTAGCCGATTTACCTTCTTTAAGGGAGAAAAAAGCTCACCAAAGTCAGGACCCCGGCGGTCAGCACGGTCAAAAAAATGATCTGAAGTGCCTTGGCCCTGTCTTTTTTCAACGCTTCGATTTCGTCGACCGATTGGGTGGTTCCGACGGCGTCTTGAAAGTTGAAAACACCCTTGAGTCCGAAGTTCGCGCAAAAGTGCATCGTAGCCTGAAAGAACCCTGCGGCACCCAAGGCCGTTGTCAGAAAAAGGGTGAGCCGCCAAAGCGGTGGGGCTCCTCCTACCAGCAAGAACGCGCCTAGAACCACCGTGGCGGCGGCCCCTACCCAACCTAGTGTCCAACGCAGACGGGTTTCAGCCTTGCCGATGTTGCATTTTCCGGGCACGTACACACGTTCCATGTTGACCATGATGAAACTCCTTCGGGAATCGTAGCAAAAAGTAAGTAAAAACAGGCTGAACGTCAAAGTCCAGCGACCCTGAATCATAAGACTTGGCCAATCAAGGATAAAAAGAGTTCAAGGCTCTTGATTTTTTTTTGATTTCATTGTTAATTTGCTTTCGTCCGCTGAGACATGGTGGATGTAGCTCAGTGGTAGAGCTCCAGATTGTGGTTCTGGCTGTCGCGGGTTCAATCCCCGTCATCCACCCTGTTAAGCTGCGTTCGTAGCTCAGTTGGATAGAGCGCCGGACTTCGAATCCGTAGGTCGCAGGTTCGAATCCTGTCGAGCGCAACTTTTTATGAGGGCCGTTAGCTCAGCTGGTAGAGCAGCAGACTCTTAATCTGCGGGTCCAAGGTTCGAATCCTTGACGGCTCATTCGTTAGGCTAAAACGGGTCGCTTGACAAGGTTCAGCGGCTTGGTCTAGTCTCGCGAGAGTGGTGAAACTGGTATACACGCTGGATTTAGGTTCCAGTGCCGGAAGGCGTGAGGGTTCGAGTCCCTTCTCTCGCAATTCGGCCATCCCCAGCGGGCCGGTCGAACCGCAAATCGACGCGAAAGTAGCTCAGCGGTAGAGCTCCACCTTGCCAAGGTGGCTGTCGCGGGTTCAATTCCCGTCTTTCGCTCATAACGGAAAAAGCGGTCCGGAAAGTCTTCTGGATCGCTTTTTTTTTCATTCTCGTGGGACGAAACTCCACGTTCTCGTCGCACAAAAAACAAGAGGAACCGCCGTGATTGTCCAACAAGAAGTCAAGAAACTCCCAAAGTCGAGCGTTGCGCTGACTTTGACGGTCTCGAAAGACGCGTCGCGTCTTGAGTACGAATCCTTGCTCCAGCGTTATTCCAAAAACGTGGTCCTACCGGGTTTCCGCAAGGGCAAGGTTCCGTCTTCCGTCCTTGAGCAAAAGTTTGGCGAGGGGTTAAAAGTTGAGGCTCTGCAGGAGGTCGTCGACAAGGCCCTCCACGAGGCCTTTGAAAAGGTCGAGGACAAACCTCTCAGCTACAGTCAGCCCAGAATCGTGGACAAAGAACTCAAACTCGACCTGGATCAGGACCTGACGTTTACCCTCGAATACGACGTTTATCCCGCCATTAAACTGGGCGACTACAAGGGCGTGGAAATTGAAGTGCCCCAGGTGGCTCTTGCGGCAGAGGATGAGACGCGGGAGCTGGAAAGGCTTCGCGATCAAAACGCCATGGTCGTTGAAAAAACCTCGGGGAAAGTAGCCCTGGGCGACACGGTGACGATCAACTACGAGGAGCTCGACGAAGAAGGAAAGCCCTTGGCGGTGACCTCTCGCCAGGATTTCGTTTTTACACTCGGCAGCGGGCTCAACTACTACAAGATCGACCAGGACCTTGTGGGGTGGAACAAGGGTGAAACCAGCACGATTGTCAAAACCTACCCCGCAGACTTTGAAGACTCTGACCTGGCGGGTACAACCAAAAAAATCCAGGTAACCGTTACCCAGATCAAAGAAAAGAAGCTTCCTGATTTGGACGATGACTTTGCCCAGGACATCAACGAAAATTACAAGACCCTGGCCGACCTCAAAAATGCCATCCACGAGCGCCTGACGAAAAATCTTGAAACCCTGATCAAAAATCGTAACGTGGAAGCCTTGCTCGACAAGATCGCCACTTCTTCTGTTTTTGAGTTGCCGGAGTCGATGCTCCAGGCCGAGATGGAACAAACCTGGAACTCCTTTGCCAATCAAAGCCGCATGGACCCTGAACAGATGGAACGCATCCTCGGCCCTGAAGGAAAAAAGAAGCTTTTCGAAGACTGGCGTCCTCAATCCGAAGCCGCGTTGCGCCGACGCCTGGTGATGGAAAAAATCATCGAGAACGAAAAGATCGAAGCCGATGAAGCCGAGGTGAATGCCGAAATTCAAAAGCAGGCTGACCTGAGCAAAATGACCTTCGCCGACGCCCAGGAATACTTCGAGAAAAACGGTTTGAAAGACTACCTGGCGCACGACATCCGCGACAGAAAACTGGGTGACTTTCTTCTGGCTTCGGCCAAGCTGAAAAAGGGCAAAAAGATGAGTTACCTGGACTTGACGGAAAGAAAGGATTAAATTAACCCTCATGAAAGAACGCATGAGCACCTTGGTTCCGATGGTGGTCGAACAGACCGGCGTCGGTGAACGCGCTTACGATATTTTTTCCCGGCTGCTGAAGGACCGTATTGTTTTTGTTGATGGGGAAATCAACGATGTGACGGCAGACCTCGTTGTCGCCCAGTTGCTTTTCCTGGACGCCCAGGATCCTGAAA